>JBGPMX010000040.1:0-14264 GCA_041487215.1 Planctomycetia bacterium
CGCCGCCCCGCTGACCGACGGTCTCCCGCTCGCAAACACCGGGTAACCGCCCCTCCCCCCGCCCCCTCCCCCCCCGGGGGGGGCGACTCCGTGGTGTCGCCCGCCGCGTGGGGAGAGGGGGCGGAGTTAACGGGAAGCGCGGTGAGAGGGGGGAGCGGTGCCGTCCCACGAAGGTTAACCGGCCGCTAGGGGTTGAGGTAGGTGATCGTCTGCTGCTTGTAGCCGAGCACCTTGGTCAGGCCGACCGAATCCTGTCGCTTGAACTGGTCGATGGCCTTTTCCGAGCCGTTGCCGCTACGCACGCGGAAGTTGATGGTGTCCTGGTGCGTGACGCCCGCCTTGGGGACGTAGCGGAGGATTGCCTTGCGGATCTCGGCGCTGAGCGCTTCGCCCCCCTCCTCGCTGATCGGCGCGAGCACGTCCACGACGCAATCGTTGTTGCCGAGCAGGTAGCGGGTCAGGGGAGTGCGCACCGGGTACACTCGGACCAGCTCGTTGCCCACCGCTGACTCGTCCTCGTCCGTCTGGCCGTTGGTCTTCTCGTTGACGGCGGCGATCGATTTCTCCCAATCGATGTAGGCGGACTGGCTGACGTTGACGGTGTGGAACCCGGCGCGGCGTCCGAACGCCTCGAGCGCCAGCATCAGCATGCTGCTCGCCTGGCGGTCGAACCCGACGCTCTTCTGGCCGAACCGGATGTTGAAGAACACGATCCCCTTGTCGCGGTCGGCGTAGGGAGCAAGCTCCTTGGCGAGCGCCTGGAGGTCGAGGGCGGAGGCGTCGATCATGCTGTTCTTGACGATGGAGCTGCCGTTGATCAGAACACACGCCTTGGCTTCCTCTCCGGCGCCGAGCAGCGTGTGCTGGAGGTCCGTGGTGATGGGGAACACCAGGTAGTTGCCGCCGCTCGGCTCGTCGGCGTTGCCGGCCTGCCGGAGCAGGCCGAGCGCCACGACGAGCGCCGCCGCAAACCGTGTGGGCATAGCTTCTCCTAGAGCCTCCGCCGAAACCTCCGATGGGCTGGGTTATTCTAGCATTGCACGGCCGCGATCACGAGCGAGGCTGTGCCGGATTCCGCGTGCGTGATTGTCGGACGGCTGTCGCGGGCGGACCCTTGCGGGGATGAACTGGCAGCGCCGCAAACGGTCCTCGATAATCCGTTCCAGGAAGGAAACCGCCGATGCACACCGAAGGCCGCCGATAGGTTTCTTACCCCCGGAACGATGCCCGTGCGTACCCCGCGCGCGGCGCGGGGTGCGAGTCATGAGGAGGAAGCGATGGAGTGGACCCAGGTTTACGATCCGCTGCACTCCCCGCTGTTGTCGACGCTGGTTGCCGCGCTCCCGGTGATTCTGCTTCTGGGTTCGCTCGGCCTCGTCGGTTGGCCGGCGCACCGGGCCGCGGGACTCGGCCTGGTCTCGGCCCTGCTGGTGGCGGTCGCGGTGTACGGCATGCCGTGGAGCACGGCGCTCGCTTCGGCCGCGAGCGGCGCGTGCTTCGGCCTGTTCCCGATTGGATGGATCGTGCTCAGCGCGATCTTCCTCTACACACTGACGGTCGAGACGGGGCAGTTCGAGATCGTGAAGAACTCGGTGGCTCGAGTCTCGGCCGATCGCCGGCTGCAAGCCATCCTCATTGCATTCAGCTTCGGCGCGTTTCTGGAAGGGGCCGCCGGCTTTGGCACGCCCGTGGCTATTTCGGCCGCGCTGATGATCGGCACCGGGTTCTCGCCGCTCTATGCGGCCGCGCTCGCCCTGATCGCGAACACGTCCCCGGTCGCCTTCGGCGCGCTGGGAACCCCGATCATCACGCTGGCGGAAGTGACCCAGCTGCCCGAGGACGCGCTCAGCGCCATGGCGGGCCGGCAGCTGCCGCTATTTTCGCTGATCGTGCCCGGCTGGCTCGTGTGCACCATGGCCGGCTGGCGGGGCGCCTGCGGCGTCTGGCCGGCGATCGTGGTGAGTGGCGGGAGTTTCGCGGTCGTGCAGTTCTGCGTCTCGAATTATTTCGGCCCGCGGCTGGTCGACGTCGCCGGCGGGCTGGCGTCACTCGTCTGCCTGGTTCTGTTCCTGCGGTTCTGGCGGCCGCGCTCGGTCTGGGCCTTCCCGCACGAGGCGGCGGGGTCGGCCCAGGCGACCGCTGCCGGCGCGGCGGACCCGGCCGGATCGGCAGGCGCGGCCGCCGCCGCGGCGCCGGACGCGGGCGCCGGGGCCGCTGCACGGGGGGCGCACGGTCCAAGTGCGGAGGTGTCACGCGCGGAGCTTGTTCGCGCCTGGGTCCCCTGGGTGCTCCTCAGCGTCTGTGTTTTCCTCTGGGGCCTTCAGCCGGTGCGGACGGTGCTGGACGGCGGGCTGAGCGCTGCGGCGCTCGCGGCGCGCGCCAAGGCCGGCAAGGCGGTGGCGTGGTGGGAGCGGCCCAACCTGGTCGCCGGGGTCAGCGCCGTTTCCGTCGCCGTGCCGTACCTGCACAACAAGGTGGTTCGCGATGAGCCGGTGGTGGCGCGGCGCGCGACGCCGGAAGCGGCCGTGTTCCGCTTCAACTGGCTGTCTGCGACCGGCACGGGCATCCTGGTCGCCGCGCTGCTGTCGGCTGCCTGGCTGGGAATTCCCCCGGTGCGCTGCGCGGTCCTGTTCGGGCGCACGCTGCGCCGCATGGCGCGGCCGCTGGCCACGATCGCCGCCATGCTGGCACTCGCCTACACCACGCGTTACAGCGGTAGCGACGCGACCCTGGGGCTCGCCTTCACGCGCACCGGCGTGCTCTACCCATTCTTTGCCGCGCTGCTCGGCTGGCTGGGCGTCGCGCTCACCGGGTCCGATACGTCGTCGAACGCGCTCTTCGGCAGCCTGCAGAAGATCACGGCCCAGGGGCTGGTGCGGCGGGGCTTGCTGCCGCTGACCGAGCCGCAGGCGATGCTCCTCATGGCGGCGGCCAACAGCTCCGGCGGGGTCATGGGCAAGATGATCGATGCCCAGAGCATCGTGGTCTCGGCCGTGGCGACCGATCAGCCGGGCGGCGAGGGGGAGATCCTTCGCTTCGTGTTCTGGCACAGCGTCGCGCTAGCCGCCCTCATGGGAGCAGTCATCATGATGCAGGCTTATGTTCTGCCGTGGATGATCCCGGGGAGCTCGGGATGACGAGCGGTTTCGAGAAGCTGTTCGGGGACCCGCCGGCGGCGTGCGGCGAGGCACCCGGCCGGGTGAACCTGATCGGCGAGCATACCGATTACAACGGCGGCTTCGTGCTGCCCACCGCGATTCCACAGCGGACGCGGGTCGAGCTGTCGCCCCGCGCGGGCCGGACCGCCCGCGTGGCCAGTGCCAGCACGGCGGACGGCGTGCGGACGTACACGGTGGGGGCCGAGGCACGCGGCCGCGGCTGGCTCGACTACGTGCAGGGGGCGACGCACGTGCTCCGCGCGGCCGGTCTTGGCGTCGGCGGTTTCGATGCCTGGATCACGTCGGACGTGCCGCTCGGCAGCGGCCTTGCGTCCAGCGCGGCATTGTCGGTCGCGCTCCTGCGCGGGCTGCGCGACGCGTTCGCGCTCGCGATCGACGACATTCGGCTCGCCCGGTTCGGGCAGGAGCTCGAGAACCAGTTCGTCGGCGCGCACGTCGGGGTCATGGATCCGATGGCGTGCAGCCTGGCGGCGCTGGGAATCGCGCTGTTCCTCGACACGCGCAGCCTGGCCTACGAGCGGATCGCGCTGCCCACGGGGGGGGAGCTGGTCGTGATCAACTCGGGAGTCGCACACCGCCACGCGGCCGGCGATTACAACACGCGGCGCGCCGAGTGCGAGCGTGCTGCCGCGCTGCTCGGGGTCGCCGAGCTGCGTGACCTGACGCCCGACGACCTGCCCAAGCTGGACCGGCTGCCTGATCCGCTCGGCCGGCGTGCGCGGCATGTGATCACGGAGAACGCGCGGGTGCTCGACACGGTGCGAGCGATGCGGGCGGGCGATCTCGAGTGGATCGGCCGGTTGTTCCTGGCGTCGCACGCATCGCAGCGCGACGACTACCAGGTATCGATTCCCGAGATCGACCTGCTGGTGGAACTGGCGGCTGCCGACCGCGCGATCTACGGGGCGCGGCTGACCGGCGGTGGGTTCGGTGGATCGATCGCCTTGTTCGCTCGGGCGGGTGCCGGCGCGGCAGCGGCCCAGCGGCTGGCGCGCGCTTATGCGGACCGGACCGGGAGTCCGCCCATCGTGGTGCTGCCGCGTCCTGCCCCGTAGCCCTGGCGCATAGCCGGTGAAACGAGTCGGCCACGGTCAACGAGATCCTTCGCTCGGCTCGTGCCTCGCTTCACTCAGGATGACAGAGCAGGCGCGCCCGGCGGTTCAGCGCAGAGGCCCGCCCGGTGATTCCTGCGCTGCGCTCGTGCCCGGACGAAGCCGTCTACCAGGGCTTCGACCCCCAGACCAGCACGGCATCGTCGCCCGGACGAAAACTTTTCTGCGCATCGGTGAGGACGGGCCGGTTATCGACGAGCGGATCGCTGCGAACCGTGTGCTTGTCACCGCGATGCGTAAGCACCGCTTTGAGTCTCGCGCACTCGCACAGGAAAGGCTCGAGCAGAAGCATTTCCTTTGCCGGTCTGTTGGTCCGCATGCTCGGTCTCCCTTGCTGATTCTCTGAGAGCTTGGTCCTACTTCCGAGTCCGGGTCTCGTCGTGTAAACCTGCGCGGTCCCGAGCCGTTTCTGTCACTCGGCAGCGATATCGTTCGCAAGTCGCAGCAAACACGCGCTGCGCGATCATTGTTCTCGACCCCAGACGGAGGCAAAACACGTGCCGGCTGCTCAATTCGTCCCGCAGGACGGGTAGGACTTGAGTCACAGCCCGGCCAGCCCAATGATGATGCACCGGCGTCGTGTGGGGGTTCGGCCGGGCGCAAGATTGGCCGTGGTGCCGGGGGCATGCGAGCCATGATCCACATGAACCAACGGACTTGGGGACACGCGCGGGCGTTGCTCAGCCGTTCCAGGCGGGTGGGCTGGGTCGACCTTTTGATCGTCGCCGGCGTGGCGGGGCTCGTTTTCGGGGTCGCCGGGCTGGCGCGGGAATGGACCGGGGAGCTCCGCCCGAGCATCCAGATCGATCTGGATGACGTCTGGACGCTTCCGCGATACACGCTCTTGTCGCTGTCGCGCGGCCTGTTCGCCTATGCCCTGTCGCTGGTCTTCACGCTCGTGTATGGGTACTGGGCAGCGAAGGATCACGCGGCGGAGAAGCTGCTCGTGCCGCTGCTGGACATTCTCCAGAGCATCCCCGTCCTGAGCTTCCTGCCCGGCGTAGTGCTGGCGTTGGTGGCTGTTTTTCCGCGCAGCAACGTGGGGCTCGAGCTGGCCGCCATTCTCATGATCTTCACCGGCCAGGCATGGAACATGACCTTCAGCTTCTACCACTCGGTCCGGTCGGTGCCGACCGACCAATCCGAGGTGGCTGCTGTTTACCGGCTGAACTGGTGGCAGCGCTTGAAGTGGCTCGAGCTCCCGTTCAGCACGATGGGGCTGGTCTGGAACAGCATGATGAGCATGGCGGGGGGCTGGTTCTTTCTGATGATTACCGAGTCCTTCCAGCTCGGGGCGAAGGATTTTCGGCTTCCCGGCATCGGCTCGTACATGACGGTGGCGGTGGAGCAGGGGCGGGCCGACGCGATGCTCTGGGCCGTGCTCGCCATGGTGCTGATGATCGTCGCGCTGGACCAGCTGCTCTGGCGTCCCGTGGTGGTGTGGGCGCAGAAGTTTCGCGTTGAGGAAGGGGGGAACGAGCCGGCGATGACCTCGTGGTTCCTCGACGTCCTGGACGCGTCGCGGCTGCTCAGCGCGATCCGCCGCTGGGCCGTGCGGTTTCAGACGCGTCGCGCCGCGGTGCGCGTGCGGCGGCCGGCTCGGCCGGCTCTCGCCGTACCGCCCGGTTGGCTGGCGGCCGGTTCACGCGCTGCCTTCCTGGTGCTGCTGGCGGCGCTCGCGTTCGGTGCCTGGAAGCTGTTCGGTCTCCTGCACGGCGTCGCGGCTGCGGAGTGGCTTGCGACGCTGGGGATGGCGGTCTGGACCCTGGGCAGGGTGTTGCTGGCGACGGCGCTGGGCACCTTATGGGCGGTGCCCGCGGGGCTGGCCATTGGCCTGTCGCCGCGGCGCGCGCGTGTGCTTCAGCCGCTGGTGCAGATCGCCGCCTCGTTCCCGGCCCCCATGCTCTTCCCCCTGGTGATCGCGCTGTTCACGGCGGCCGCCATCCCGCTCGGCTTGGGCAGCGTGCTGCTGATGCTGCTCGGCACGCAGTGGTACATCCTCTTCAACGTGGTTGCCGGCGCGATGGCGATCCCGGCCGACCTGCGCGAGGCGGCGCGGAGTTATGCCGTGGTTGGCTGGCAGCGGCTCTGGGCGCTCTACCTCCCGGCCGTCTTTCCGTACCTGGTCACCGGCTGGGTCACCGCAGCGGGTGGAGCGTGGAACGCGAGCATCGTTGCCGAGTTCGTAACGTTCCGGGGGCAGGTTCTCACGACGCCGGGCCTCGGCGCGCAGATAAGCGCGGCCTCCAACCGGCTCGACTTCCCGCTGCTCGCCGCCAGCACGCTGGTCATGTCGGCCGTCGTCGTGCTTTTTAACCGGACCGTGTGGCGCCGCTGCTACGCGTTGGCCGAGCGACGTTTCTCGCTGAACAAGTGACGAGGGCCGCACGCATGACGACCGCTCCGGCCATCCCGCCCGCGGCGCCAGCCGGCGACGTGCTGTGCGAAGAGCGGGGGGTCTGGCAACAGTTCCCGCAACCGAACGGGCGGCCGCTCCGCGTCCTCGAGGACATCAACCTCGCCATCCACGCCGACGAGGTTGTGGCGCTGCTGGGGCCGTCAGGGTGCGGCAAATCCACGATCCTGCGCATCCTGGCGGGCCTGATCCGCCCGACACGGGGCGAGGTGTTCTACCACGGACAACCGCTGCGCGGGCTCAACCCCGGCGTGGCCATCGTGTTCCAGAGCTTCGCGCTTTTCCCGTGGATGAACGTCGCGGAGAACGTAGGGATGGTCCTCAAGGCCGCCCGGCTGCCCCGCGACGAGATCAAGCACCGCGCGGAGCAGGTGATAGGTATGGTCGGGCTCGCGGGTTTCGAGCAGGCGTACCCGCGCGAGCTCTCGGGCGGCATGAAGCAGCGCGTCGGCATCGCGCGGGCGCTTGCCGTCGATCCCGAGATCCTGTTGCTCGACGAGCCGTTCAGCCAGGTCGACGCGCTCACCGCGGAGAGCCTGCGCGCCGAAGTCATCGACATCTGGGCCGCCAACGACCGCAACCCCTCGTCCATCCTCATGGTCAGCCACGACATCAAGGAGGTGGCCTACATGGCGGACCGCATCCTCATCCTCAGCGCCAACCCAGGCCGAGTGCGCACGGTGCTGGCCAACGCCCAGCCGCGGCCGCGCGATTACCGCTCCCCGGAGTTCCTCCGCCTGGTCGACCAACTCCACGAGCTGATCACCGGGCACGAGATGCCCGACGTGGACGAGGCCGCGCAGCGCGTGGCGGCCACGCTGGAGCCGCTTCCCCATGTCTCGACCAGCGAGATCATCGGGCTCCTGGAGTACCTGGACGCACGGGGCGGCCGGGAGGATATCTTCCGGATCGCCAGCGACACCAACAGCGAGTTCGGACGGCTGATCAGCATCGTCGAGGCGGCCGAGATGCTTGACTTCGTCGACACGCCGAAGCGGATGGTCGTGCTGGACGTGCGCGGAACCGAGTTCGTCAAGGTGGGCCCCGAGGATCGCAAGGCGATCTGGCGCGCGCAGCTGCTCCAGCTCCACATCTTCCGCCTCGTCTCGGATGCGCTCAAGCGCCAGCCGAACCACAAGCTCGATCGCGATTTCGTGCTCGAGACCATCGTGATGCACATGCCCCACGAGAACTACGAGCGGGTCTTCCACACGCTCGTGGGCTGGGCGCGCTTCGGCAACCTTTTTGCCTACGACGACGACTCGGGGATGATCACGCTCCCGTTGGGTAGTTGACCCTTCACGGCGAGGGAACGCTCGGGGAGCCGGCCGTTCCCGCCGCCTGGAGCGGCTCCTCACCGGCCTGCGCGATGGGCGGCGCCGGCGCAGGGCCGAGCAGGGAGATCTGTTGGCGGGCGCGGCGACCCAGGCTGGAACGCGGCGACTTCGTAGCGATCGAGACCAGGATCGGCCGGGCCATCTGCCCCTTGCCCCGTTCGACCAGGCTCATGGCGAAATCGAACTCCTCCTGAAGCGGGCTGGGCTTGGGCCGAAGTACGCCCAGCGTGCCGAACAGGACGACCAGGAAGGCCAGCACTGCGACGCCGACCACGATGCGGAGCGGGTGCTGGAGCAGGTGCTCGGAGATGAGTTCCCCGGCGGCCGTTCCCGCCTGTGTCACCCGCGCGTGCAGGGCGGGTGAACGCGCCGCCTTTGCCTTCGCCGGCGCCATCTCGAACTTCTCGAGACGGACGATGTGAATCACCCGGCCGCAGGCGGGACAGCGCACCGCCGCCTGGCTGCCCGCCACCACTTCGTGGCCGCACTTGCATCGGACGCTGTAGTCCATGCGTGCCCCGATCCCGGCGCGATTCGTTGAGTAGAACCGAGGTGAATTTCGCCGGAGCACTCGCTCGTCGTGCCCCGGGTGAACCAATGGGCGGTACAGGGCTTGAACCTGTGACCCCCAGCTTGTCGAGCTGGTGCTCTAGCCAACTGAGCTAACCGCCCTGGGACCGGCGTAAGCAGCCGGAGCGCCCGAATCTACCACGGCCGCTCGCGCGTTTCTATGGCTTCTTGCGCGCGTTAAACTGAGCCCCTGTTTCGCCCTGCCCCCCGGCCTCCTGGAGCTCGCAGCCATGACGCACCGAACCACGGTCGTTGCCGGTCTCTGCACGGCGCTGGGTTTCGCCTGCGGCGCCGCGTTTTCTCCCCCTCGGTCCGCGCACGCGACGGTAGCCCGTCGCGCCGCATCGCGCGGTGAAGCGGCTGCTCCGGCGCCGTCCGCGGCCTCGATCGCAACGCCGGCCGCACGCGATGACTCCAACGACGGCAAGCTGCGCATTATTGCCTTCGGCGCCCACCCGGACGATTGCGAAATCAAAGCCGGCGGCGTCGCGGCCCGGTGGGCCGCCCAGGGGCACCACGTGAAGTTCGTCTCCGTGACCAACGGGGACATTGGCCACTGGCAAAGCGCCGGCGGCCCGCTGGCGCAGCGCCGCAGCGCCGAGGTCCGCGCGGGCGCCAAAACGCTCGGCATCGAGACCGAAGTGCTGGACAACCACGACGGCGAGCTGCTGCCGACGCTCGAGAATCGCAAGGCGATCACGAAGCTCATCCGCGAATGGAACGCCGACCTGGTGCTCGCGCCACGCACCAACGATTACCACCCCGACCACCGCTACACCGGCGTGCTGGTGCAGGACGCGGCATTTATGGTGACCGTCCCCTTCTTCTGCCCTGACGTGCCGTACCTGCGCAAGAACCCGGTGTTCATGTACTATTCGGACGGCTTCCAGCGACCCAACGCGTTTCGCGCGGACATCGTGGTTGGCATCGACGACGTGCTCGAGAAGAAGCTGGACGCGCTGGACCAGCTTGAGAGCCAGTTCTTCGAAGGGGGTGCGGGGGGGTACGAAGGGATCATCCCCAAGGACGAAGCCGGTCGAGCCGCCCGGCATCGCCAGGTACGCGCGGGGTTCGCGCGCCGCGCGGAAGCCACGGCCAACAGCTACCGGGCCAAGCTGACCGAACTGTACGGGGAGGAGAAGGGGAAAGCGGTGCGCCACGCCGAAGCGTTCGAGATCTGCGAGTACGGCGCCCAGCCCAGCGAAGAGGACCGCAAGCGGCTCTTCCCGTTCTAAATCGCTACGCCAGAATCTCGCCGATGACCTGGCCGTGCACGTCGGTGAGCCGGCGATCGATGCCGTTATGCCGCACGGTCAGCTTGCGGTGGTCGATGCCCAAGAGGTGCAGCACCGTGGCATGCAGGTCGTAGCAATACACCGGCTCCTCGACCGCCCTGTACGACCATTCGTCGCTGGCGCCGAACGCGACCCCGCCGCGTACCCCGCCGCCGGCCAGCCACGATGTGAACGTGAACGGGTTATGGTCGCGCCCCTTGGCGCCCTGGCTGCACGGCATGCGGCCGAACTCGGTGGTCCAGATCACGATGGTGTCTTCCAGCATGCCGCGCATTTTCAGGTCGCGGATCAAGGCGGCCGCAGGCTGGTCCATGCTCGCTGCCATGTCCCCGTGATCCTTCGCCAGGTCTTCGTGGCTGTCCCAGTTGCGCCGTGGGAAGCCGTTGTCCGCGCCGCTCCACAGCTGCACGAAGCGAACGCCGCGCTCGAGCAGGCGGCGGGCGACCAGGCAGCGCAGCCCGAAGTCCGCCGTGACCGGCTGATCGAGCCCGTAGAGCCGCCGCGTCGCCGCTGTCTCTGCCGAGATGTCCAGCACGCCGGGCGCGCTCGTCTGGAGCCGCGCGGCGAGCTCGTAGGAGGCGATGCGCGCGTCGAGGCGCGAGTCCCCCGCGCGCTCGGCGCGGTGCGCCCGGTTGAGGTGATCGAGCAATTCCCGCCCGTCGCGCTCGCTTGCCGAGGTGATGAAGGCGGCCGACGCGGGCGGGAAGAGATCGGCGATCGGGTTCGGCCGGCCGACCCGGATCATCGTCCCCTGGTGCGCCGCGGGGAGGAATCCCGAGCCCCAGTTCGCTGGCCCGTTCGGTGCGAAGCCACGCGGGTCGGGCAGCACCACGAACGTGGGCAGCTCGTCGTTCATGCTCCCCAGGCCGTACGCTATCCACGCGCCCACCGACGGGAAGCCGGGCAGCACGAATCCGGTATTTTGCAGGAATGTGGCCGGTCCATGCACGTTCGATCGCGAGACCATCGAGTGGATGAACGCGATGTCATCCACGCAGCCGGCCAGGTGCGGGACCAGGTCGCTCACCCACTTCCCGCACGCGCCGTGTTGCCGCCACGCCCACGGGCTCTTCATGCACGAGCCCGGGTCGCTCTGGAAGAGCTCGACCTTCTCGCCCGGATCGAACGGCTGCCCGTGCCGCTTCACGAGCTCGGGCTTGTAATCGAACGTATCGCACTGGCTCGCGGCCCCGGACATGAAGAGCTGCACGACCCGCTGCGCGCGTGCCGCGTGGTGCAGACCGTCGGCCAGTGCCGGCCGGGTCAGCGTGCCGGCCAGGAGCCCCTCGCGTCCCAGCAGGTGCGCCAGTGCGATGCCGCCGAGCCCGCCGCCCGAGCGCCAGAGAAAATCACGCCGGCTCGGCGGCAGCGGCCCGTCCTGGCTGACTGCCCCGAGCGGCCGCTGCCGGGTGCGACAGCCAGGCATACGCTTGGGGAGCATGTTTCCCTCGCCTTTCGGCGATTCCTTGCCGGTCTTTGGCCGCATTGCCCGGCCCCCTGCGCCTCGATGAGCGACGCAGCAGTAGGGCAACGCGACGCGGTCAATCGACGAACAAGAACTCATTGCTGTTCAGGATCACGCGGCACATGTTCGCCAGCCCGTGCTCCGAGGCGTAGCGGACCAGTTCACGCGCCTGCTCGTCACCCGGATCGCGGCCGAGCGCCAGGCGGTACGCCACGCGCACCTGCCCGGCCGGATCGCTGGTGATGCCGCGGACCCGTTCGGCGAAATGCTCGCACTGCCGCAGTACGAACGGGTTGTTCAGCATCGCCAGCGCCTGGAGCGGTGTGACGGTAACCGTGCGCTGCGGCGTGAGTTGCGAGGCGTCCGGGCAGTCGAGCACCTCCATGAACGGGTCCGGCACGCTGCGCACGATGAAGCGATACACGCTGCGGCGCTGCGCGCCCGGAGTGTCCGGGTCGAAGGCGGCGTAGTCGTACACCGGGGAGTGGTCGTCCTTGAAGCGGAACTGCTGGACCGACGGGCCCCCCATGGTCAGATCCAGCTGGCCGCTCACGGCTAGCAGGCTATCCCGCACGCACTCGGCGTCCAGCCGCGTGCGGTTCATGCGCCAGAGGTACCGGTTGTCGGAGTCCACGCGGGCTTGAGCTTCGTCGTTGCGCGACGACTGCCGGTATACCGAGCTGGTCACGATGAGCCGGTGCAGCCGCTTGAGCGATGCGCCGTTTTCGGTGAACCAGCCGGCGAGCCAGTCGAGCAGCTCGGGGTGCGTCGGCCGGGCGCCCATGCGGCCGAAATCGTTCGGTGTCTCGACGATGCCGCGCCCGAAGTGGTACTGCCAAATCCGGTTCACGATCGAGCGGCGCGCCGGGCCGTTCTGTGTGCTGGTGATCCAGTGCGCGAGCGCCGCGCGGCGGCTCGCCTCGTCGTTCGGATCGGGCAGCCGGAACTCGGCCTCGAGGCCCGGCAGGCAGGCGAGCGCACCCGCAGCCACGAGTTCTCCAGGCCGCGTCACGTCGCCGCGCGCGAGCAGGTGGATGGGACGCGGCTTCTCGGACGGCGCGAAGTTGCCCGAGCGCGCGAAGCGGTTCGCGGCGGCGTAGACCAGCTGCTCTGCGGGCAGCGCCGCCATGCGCCGCTCCACTTCCGCCCGCTCCGCCGGAATCCGCTCCAGCGCCTCGAGCGCGCTCTTCTCGGCCTTGAGCGCCTGCCGCCGGCGCCGGACTTCCGGATCCGGGTCGTAGGCACGGTCGGCGCGGTCCATGCCGGCGAAGACCGCTTGCAGCCGGTAATAGTCCCCCTGGGTAATGGGGTCGAACTTGTGATCGTGGCAGCGTGCGCAATGCACCGTCAGGCTGAGGAACGTGGACATGGCGGTCATGACCATGTCGTCGCGGTCGTTGCCACGCGCGATCGCCTTGTCCGTCGTCCCCTCACGCAGCTCGACGTGCCCGACGAAGTCCCAGGGCCCGGCCGCGATGAACCCGGTGGCCACGGTGGCCCAGGGATCGTCCGGAAACAGCCGGTCGCCCGCCAGCTGTTGCTGAACGAACTGCCCATAGGGCATGTCGTCGTTGAATGCGCGGATCACGTAGTCGCGGTACGGCCAGGCGTGCGGGCGGGGCTTGTCCTTGTCGTACCCGTGCGACTCGCCGTAGTGCACGACGTCCAGCCAGTGCCGCGCCCAGCGTTCGCCGTAGCGCGGCGAGGCCAGCAGACGCTCGACCAGCCTCTCGTACGCGTCGGGTGCCGGATCATTCAGGAACTCGTCGATCATCACGGGGGTCGGCGGCAGGCCATGCAGATCGTAGCTCAGGCGGCGCAGCAGCGTACGGCGGTCGGCCTCCGGCGCGGGCTCGAGATGGTTCTCGCGCAGCTTGGCCAGCACGAAGGCGTCGATCGGCGTGCGCACCCAGGGGGAATCGCTGTGCGGCACGGCGGGTCGGGCGAGCGGTGCCAGCGACCACCAGGTGTCGGCGCGCGCGGGGGCGATCAGGAACGCGAGGGCGACGAGAGCCGAAAAAGCGGTTCGCATGGCTTGGTACTGGGTCAGTTTGAAGAACGACCCCCCCTGCCCCCCTTGGCAAGGGGGGGGCAGGGGGGGTATCCCGCCAAACTGACCCATTACCCAGGGCTGGCTGCCGGAGCCCGGCGCCGACGCTCGCGAGCCGGGCGGCTTTGCGGCGTGTCAGCGGCATGACCTCTTATGTTACGGCGCGCGCCCGAAGGATGCCATTCTGGGCGCCCCCTCACGGAGCCGAGCGCCCCCTCACGCTCGAGACAGAAGCCCCCTCTCGCTCGAGACAGAAGCCCCCTCACGCTCGAGACAGAAGCCCCCTCACGCTATCCTCTCCCCCGCACGATCCATGAGCGTGGGGGGCGAGGGGACCGCAACCCGGGGAGCAGTACCTAACCGTGGATCCCCTTTACCCGCTGGATTCCAGCCGCGCATACTGTGGAGCCATGACAGGAGCCATGACAGGAGCCATGACAGCTCGACACCGCCCCCTGCCCCTGCTTGCGGTTCTGGTTGGGCTCGCCGCCGGCACGGCGGGCCGCGCCGACGATCTCGCCTCCGCCCTGCGGCCGCTCATTGACGCCCACCACGGGACCGTGGCGGTCGCCGTGAAGCATCTCGACACGGGGGAGGCGTTTGGCCACCGCGGCGACGCTGTCATGCCCACGGCCAGCCTGATCAAGCTGGCGGTGATGATCGAGGCCTATCAGCAGGCCGCCGAGGGCAGCCGATCGCTCAGCGACCGCGTTACCCTACACGATGCGGACAAGGTGCCCGGCTCCGGGATCCTGACCGATCACTTTTCGGACGGGGCGAGCTTCACGCTGCGGGATGCCGTGCGGCTGATGATCGTGTACTCGGACAACACGGCGACCA
>JBGPMX010000041.1:0-14087 GCA_041487215.1 Planctomycetia bacterium
GAACACCTACTACGCCAAGCAACTGGCCCAGCAGGCCGCCATGGAAGCGTTGGGGGATGACGTCGAGCTGGCGAACGAGATCGTCGTCTGCTGAGCGACTGCCGCAACCCCGCCGCGCCCCATCCGGCCCGCACGATGTGTCGAGGGCGTTCTCTTCCGAAAGCGAGCTCTTTCCGAAGAGAACGCCTTTTTTGTATTAGGGCCCGCGAAAAAATAACTTGACCAATGGACCCACTTGAAAGAGAGGATTCGCCGCGGATGGAGTGTGGACTGTGGTTCACGTCACCAGACCCGAACGGCCATGAAGTTCGGCGGATTCTCTCTTTCAAAGCTAGGCCAGCCGCGTGAGCCGGCCGGAAATGGAGCAACTGCGGGCGAGCTCCGAGCACGAATCTCGTTGTCGCTCCGAGCTTTTCTCGCACGTCGTCACGGGTCCTTGATCGCGCAGTCGCTCCATTCGTAGGTCCATTCGTACAAGTTATTTTTTCGCGGGCCCTTAGCGGATGAGCCGGGCCGCGGCCCAGTCCGCGTGGTCCTGCACGTCCCCCTGGTCGGCGAAATCCACCACAAGGGTCAGGCGCTTCGCGTCCTTCAGGTCGACGCGCACCGGCTGAGCGGCCGAGCCGCCGGCCACGACCCCGCTCTGCCACGCCGGCTTGCCGTCGAGCAAGACCCGGAACACGACGCTGCCCTGCCCGCCCGTCTCGTCGTCGATCCCCGCGGTGGCTTCGAAGCGGCTGAACGAGCCGTCCAGATCATAGCTCAGCTCGGAACGGCTGTGCATGCTCAGGCCTTTGCGGTATACGGTTCCGTGCAGCCGGATCGGGTTTCCCAGGATCGTTCGATCGCGCTCAAACGGGTAGCGAAGGCTCAGGTAGGGGACGTGATGGTACTCGGCGGGCTCGACGTCGGACAGGTCGACCGACCGGCCGTTGTGAAAGCCGACCTCGAGCACCTGCTCGATGGGCAGCGAGACGTCGGCTCCGAACGCCGCCCGGCCGCGCAGGTTACCTGCCTCGAGCCGACCGCTCAGGAGGGTGAGCTGCGAACCGTCCGCGAGCAGCACGGTGGCGTACAGCCCTGAAGGCTTGGGGAACGCGATGAGGTCGGAGCTGAGTGCGACGGCCTGCACGCCGTTGCGTTCGATATCCAGGGGCCCCTGCCCGCTGTCGAAACGCACTGTCTGGTCGTCCATGCCGAGAAACGACCCGCTCAGCTCATCGCCGTTGGCGAGCACGAGGAGGTCGTGCTCACGCCGGCTGGCGGTCAGCCGCCGGCAAAAGCGTTCGCGGGCCGAGCGGTCCGCGGGCGGGTTCGGCGCCAGCGCGCTCAGCCGCTCCAGCGGAACGCGCAGGTCACCGAGCAGCTCGGAGTTCGCCGCCAGGGTTTCCTGGTCGGCATCGTGGGCGATGGCGCGAACGCGGTCGCCATTCGCCAGCAGCAGCTGCGAGCCGGACGGGCCGAGCAGTACGGTGCGGTCCTTGCGGCGGAGTGCAATGAGGTCCGCGCCGTCCCAGGTCCGCATCTCGTCGGCCTGCAGCGAGATCTGCCAGCCGTGCTCGATTCCCGCCAGCGTGCCGCCAGCCGCTTCCCCGTCGACCGGCTCGACGACGAAGTCGGGTCCTTGGCCCTGCTCGGCCGCGGCCGCCGCGCGGCCCGCGGCCGCGGGCAGGCAGGCGCAGTACGCCGCGACGAGGCTGACCAACCAGGTTCGTACGGAAACGGGATGCATGGGCGATCTCTCGCGCCGCAGGGAGTCGTCACGCGCTGTGTGACGCCATGCCTCACGCCAAGCGTGATGGCGACGGCACGTATTCCAGCTTACCAGATCGGGGCGGGGCGGAAGGGTGCTCAGCGCTGGAAGATCGGTAGGCTCGTGTTCGGTGTTTGCAAGATGATGACGGCCATCGCGGTGCCGTACTCATTGCACACCGAACTGTCATCCCAGAAGCCGGCCGCGCTCTGGCCGTGCAGCAGCTCGTCGCGGATGGCCGGGTACCACTTGGACCAGTACTCGTCGCCCCCCTGCCACATGGCCTGTACGGCGTAGTAGTGCCCGTAGAAGTAGTGGCTCTGCCGGCGGCTGGACCGGCCGCTGGGCAGCGCATTCTGCATGAGGTACTCGAGCCCCTTCTCGATCTCCTTGCCCTCGTAGATCCCCGCCGAGTAGAGCGCCACGACGCCCGCGGCCGAGCGCGGCGGAGCGCTCGACCCGCCGTGGGCCATGTACATAAAGCCGCCGTCCGCGTTCTGGCTGCGCCGCACATACGCCGTGCAGCGGTCCACGATCTCCTTGGGGACCGAGATGCCGGCGTTGCGTGCCGCACGCAGGGCCATCATCTGGCAGACGGTGACCGAGAGGTCCGCGTCGGGCGATCCGGGGTGGTAACGCCAGCCCCCCTCGCGGTTCTGGCTGGTCACGATGAGCAGGACCGCCTTCTTGAGTTTCTCACGGATCTCCGGCCGCTCGGTCATGCCGTACGCCTCGGCGAGGAACAGGCAGCCGAAGCCGTGGCTGTACATCGGGCCGTGCGTGGTGGACTGCCGGGACTCGATGAACCCGGAGGTGTTGGTGTTGTCCAGGACGTACGCCAGCGCCTTGTCCACGACCTCCCCGTACGGACCGATGCCGGGCATGTGTCCGGAGGTCATGAAGGCCAAGCCGGCCAGGCTGGTGACCGCGATATTGCCGGCGTAGGCGCCGCTGCCGAACGACCCGTCGGCATTCTGCCGGGCGGCGAGCCAGCGCAGCCCCTTGTCGATGGCCTCCGGGGTTTCGGGAGTCATCAGGGCGGTCGGCGATCGGTCCCGATCGGGAAGGCCCGCGAGCGTAGCGCTCAGGAGCCACGCGGAAACAACCAGGGTTGCGGCCATAAAAACTCATCTTCCGCATCAAAGAGAGCGGTTTTTGTCGTTCTGCTCGGCGATGGTCCGGAAGTATTGCTCGATCATCTCCTCGTACTTGGGCAGCACGAACTCCTTGAAGCTCTGTTGCATTTCTTCTTTGAGCTTGTCGGGCAGGTGCCCCCAGACGGCCCGTGCGGTGCGGCCGTTGGGCGCGGCCTTGCTGGGATCCACGTTCGCCGGGCGGGCGACCATCGGCCCGCGGTTCGGGTTCGAGTCCTTGGCGGGCTGCGATGACCCCGGCTGCTGTTGCCCTTGCTGCTGGCCCGCGCTGCCGCTCGTGCTGCGTTTTGCCCCGGACTGCTTGCTGTTCTTGCCGTCCCCCTTCTTGATCTCCTCGAGCAGCTTGTCGATGTCGTGCACGATATCGGCCTGGATCTCGCGGGTCTCTTCACCCGGGTCGGCCTTGGTGAGCCGGGCCTGAACATCGCGCATGCGGTCGGCGATGCGTGCCAGCGGGGGCTCGTCGGCGGCATTTGCGGCGGTCTTGTTCTCGAGCGACCTGAGCAGCTCGGCGTCGATCGGCGGGCGGGGCGGCGGGGCGGGCGCGCGCGACGCGGGTTTCGCATCGTGCTTCGCCGCCGCCGGCTGCGGCGGGTCGTCGGCCAGCGCGAACGGCACCACGCCGAGCCACCAGGCGGCGAGGCATGCACGGCGGATCATGGCTCGTCTCCTTCTTCCGTGGGCCGCGCGAGGTCGCGGACGAGGTCGGCGAGTGCTCCCTGGTCCTCGCCGAGCGATCGCAGCTCATCGGTCTGGGAGGGAGAGAGTTTCTGCGCGGTGGCGCGCAGCTCATCGAGCGCTGCGGTCCGTTCGTTGACCTCGATCTGGAGTGCGCGGAGCATCTTGAGCTGGGCGACCGGCGGGATGCTGTCCCGCTGGCCCTGTCCCCCTTGCCCCTCCTGTCCGCCCTCGGCCTCCTGGCCGCCCTGCTGGCTCTCCGCGTTGGGATCCTTCTTGAGCGCGTCGAGCAGTTGGGCGAACCGATCGGCAGCCGCCTGCTCGGCCGTCTGCGTCTCGTCGTCCGTATGGCGCTCGCCGAGCCGGTCGAGCACGCGGTCCATGGTGCCGGTCGCCCGACGCAGGACGAGCGCGAAGACCGGAGCAGAGGTGAGCAGGTCGCGTGCCTTTTCGGTGTCATCTCGGATGGCCTGCTGGGTCTGCACGAGCGTGCGGAGGCTCGCGAGCTGCGGGCGGGACCAATCCCCCTTCTGGCGGCGCAGCTCTTCGAGCCGCGCGGTCTCTGTCTTGGCTGCCGTCTCGCGCTCGAGCAGGGACGCCAGCGTATCGCCGATGCGGGCGAGCTGCTCCATGGCCAGCTGGGCCTCGGCCTCGCGGCGTGCCTGGGCCACTTCGCGCTGGGCGCGCTGGAGCTCTTCGAGCACTTTCTGCTCTTCGCCGGCAGCCTTGTCTCCCTCGCTTTGCTGCATTTGCCCGCCGGCCTGTCCCATGCGGCTGGCGGCGCCGGCCGAGGTGCGGCCCGCCTGCTCGGCGCGTATGCGCCGCAGCTGTTCGGCGAGCCTGGCGGTCTGCTGCTCGAGCTCCTTCTCCTCGCGGGCGAGCTTCTCGAGCTCGCGGCGCCGCGCCTCGGGATCGGGGTTGGCGGACGCCTGCTGGGTACGCTCGAGCTGGGCCGCCTGGCGTTCGCGGATCGCGCCGAGCTCTGTCTCGGCCTCGCGGAGCTTGGCGATCAGTTTGGCCAGGTCGCGCTCGGGCGTGTTCTCGAGCGATTCGAGCATCTGCTTGAGGGCCTCGATCGCCTTGCGCTGCGCGGTATCGGCGGCGCCCACCTGGTTCTGGCGGATGTTCGACGCGGCGCGGCGCATTTGCTCTTCGGTGCCCGATCGGCGCAGTCCCTCGGCCGCGGCACGCAGCGCGTCCGCGGCGGCGGCGTCGCCCTCCGCGAGACGGCCGCTCATCTGGTCCAGCTTTCGTTCGAGGCGGGCCAGCTGCTCGCGCTTTTGCTCCTGGTGGCCGGCGAGCTTGCCGAGCTCCGCCTGCAGCGCCGTGGGCAGGTTCTCCGGGGTCTGGCCGATCGTCTTGCGGCCTGCCTCGCGCGTCTGCTGCGCGAGCTGGTCCTGTTCCTCAAGCAACTCGCGTGCGTCGCGCGCGATGCCGCGGTACGTCTCCCACTTGCCCATGCGCTCGAGCATCTCGTCCAGGCGCGCGACCACGCGCTGCTGGTGTGTCTCGATGTCGGCCAGCCCGGCGCGCTGCAGGTTGCTCGCCGGCTTGTCCGGCGTGGGGGTCGCCTGCTCGGGGGCCGGGCTCGGGCGGTCCGGCGCCGTTTCGGGTGGCCGCGGCGCGGTTGCCGTGTCGGGCGGTGCCGGCCGCGCCGTGCCCACGGGGGGTTCGCCGGCCGCGCGCTGGCTGCGGCCCTGCGGGTCGCCGCGTGGCGCGCGCGCTCCGCGTGCGCCGAGTGACTCTTGCGCCGCCTTGCGCACGCGGGTGATGCCCTGGTCGATCTCGGGAAGGTCCTCGCGCGCGATGTGTTCCAGCCCTTCGCGCACCATGGCGAGCTGCTCACCGAGCTGCGAGTTATCCAGGTGGTTGTTGGCCAGGTCGCTCTCGATCTGTCCCACCTGGGCTCGGAGCCCATCGGCGGGATTCGTGACATGGCGATCGATCTGCCGCTGGGTCACCTCGACGGACTGCAGGTGCGCCAGCTGCTCCTTGGACAGCGCCTCCTGCTGTTGCAGGGCGGCGTGCAGGTCCGAGACCTGCGTGCGCGCGTCCGCCTGCAGCTTGCGCAGCCGTTCCAGCTCCTGGTAAACGCGGAGCTGCTTCTCCTCGAGCCGCCGTGCCAGATCCTCGGGGGAGACAACGAGCAGGCGGAGCTGGCGGCTCTTGCCCGTATTGGGGCCGCGCAGGTTGTCGCTATCGCGGGCGCTCAGGTAGTAGCTTACGCTCGCGCCGGGCGTGAGAGCCAGCTCGCCGAGCTGCCAGACGTGCTCGATAACCTGGCGCTGCGGCTGCTCCGCGCTCGTCCAGAGCGTGACCGTCTGCGCGGTCTCGTCCTCGCTGCCCGCGTGGCTGTAATGCAGCTCGGCGTTCTGGATGCCGAAGTCGTCCTTGACGAGCGCGCGTAGTGGGACATTGGCCGCAGCGGTGACCTCGATATCCGACGCGGGGCGTTCCACGAAAACCTCGGGCGCGTGGTCCTCGATGACGCGCAGCTCGTAGCGCGACGCCTCGCGGTTCTCGAAGCCCTCCTGGTCGCGCAGTGAGATCCAGTAGAACCCGCTTTCTTCGAGTCGGAACGACGCTTCGAGCTCCGAGTTGCCGGGCTCGACTCGAGCGGGCACGGCGCCGGAGACGCCGATGCGTAGCTCGGCGCGCGCGAGCGGTTTCGAGGAGCGGGCGCTGACATCGACGCGCGTGCCCCACACGGCCCGGACCTGGCCCTTGCCCGTCGCCAGGTCCTCGGCCGCCTGCCGCGTGTAGTCGGGGTACGTGAGCCGGACGCGGAGCGCTTCGAGTTCCGGGGGCGGCACGACCTCGACGTGCGCCGGCTCGGTGCGGCCGTCGCCGGCGCGCACGCGGTAATCGAAGCTCTGCGTGACCGCTTCGAGCCCGCCCAGGAACTCGCGGTCGCCGCGTGGCCGCAGCGGCTCGCTGGTTCGCGCGCCGTCCTCGAACGCATAGTCCACCTCGGCCCGCTCCGGCACCCGCCCCTCGACCACGCGCACCGCCAGCCGGAACGGCTCGCCGCGCGCCAGCCGGGTGGGGGTGTCGGCGATCGCCAGGAACGTCTCGCGCGGCCAGCGGGTGGCGCCGAACGGCTGAAACAGGCGGACCGCGGCGGTTGCGGCGGCGCGCGGGCTGGCCAGCACCAGCGCGGCGGCGGCCAAAAGAACGGCGGAGGCCGATAGCACGGCGCGACGCATGGTCGCCCATTCCACGGCCTCGCCGAAGTCGAGCGCCAGCATCCGCCGCGACGCCTGCTCGACCACCGCGCTGCGCAACGCCGCCGAACCGAGCTGCGGAGACGCGTCCGCGTGATGCAGGAAATCCACCGCGCTGGCCAGCTCGTCGTTCAGCCGCGGGAACCGCGACTCGACACGCAGCGCCAGGTCGATATCCGCGAGCGGGAACAGAAACGGCACGACGAGCGTGCGGTAGGCGGTCCAGGCCGTGGCGGCGATGAGTGCGGCGAGCAAGAGCGCGCGGACTCCGCTCGTCAGATCGAGTAACCAGTCCAGCAGGCCGCACACGGTGGCAATGCCGAGCAGCGTGACGAGCACCCAGGAGGCGCCGTACAGGCCGAGCGCACGGCGGATGCGACCCCGGAAGGCTTGGAAGCGTGCTGCGATCGGAGACTTCATGGTCGTTCCGTCGCGACCCTCGCGACGCGTTCCTCGCGTGCGTGCGGGTCGCGTTGGGGTACCGGGCCGGCACACCGATTATATCCCGCGAGCCGATTCTCCGGAGCGCTAACTGGGCCGGATTGTTTCTCGGTGCTCGACTCCCGCCTCCCCACCCGCCGGACGGAGCGAGCCGAGGGGCCGCGGGGGACCGATCTTAGATCTTGGATTTTAGATTTTGGATTCCCATCAAGCGTCGCCGTAGGGGTTAACCATCGGGAGCCCGGGCCCGGCCAGGTCACCCGGTCAACCGGTCAACCGGTCAACCGGTCAACCGGTCAGCAGGTCAACCGGTCAGCAGGTCAACCGGTCAGCAGGTCAACCGGTCAGCAGGTCAACCGGTCAACCCGTGAATAGGTCGAGCTCACAGCATCCGCTTGCGCTTGCGCAGCAGCCATTCGGTGACCAGCACGGCCATAAAAAGGGCCAGGAATGGCCAGCTGTTCCAGAGCGGAATGGGCGGATCGGTGTCGAGCGGGATCTTGCGGCCGGCGGGGATCTGCCGCACCAGTTCGTCGGCGTTCCGGAAGGTGTAGAAATGCCCGCCGGTGCGGTCCGCGACCTGGTTGAGCGATGCCTGGTCCATCTCGATTTTGCGGAACTCGCCGGGGGGCGCGCGGACCTCGAAGGTGGACGCGGGGGGGGTCCCCTTCACCGGCGGGTTCACCATCCACGCGCGGTAGCTCCCCTCCTTCGCGCCGTTGAACACCGCCTCGTACAGCCCCGACCCGCCCGCCGACCGGCCCAGCGGCAGCCGGCCTTCCTCCACGCCGTCGCGTTCCAGCACCACGGTGACGCCGTCCGAATCCGCGCCGAGCGCCTCGTCGAACAGCCGCACTCGCACCTCGACCGCCTGGCCGCGCTGGTACTCGTGGCGGTCCGTGCGCACCTCGGCCTGCCGTGTCTGGCCGACGAGCCGCGAGCGGCTCAGGTAGCGAATGGCCTGGACCCAGAACCGCGCGAAGTACAGGTCCCCCACGCGGTCGCGCCAGCGCCAGGTCTCGTCGCTCAGAACCAGCAGCGATTTGCCCGCGCCGGCCTGCTGGAGCAGGATGACGGGGAGCGGCCCCTGGTCGCCGCTCAGCGTGGGGTGAACGGCGAGCGGCAGAGCGGCCGGCTTGCGCTGCGGCGCTTCGAGCAGCCAGTAGAGCGGCGGCAGGTTCTGCCAGATCTGCTGGCTCTCGGCGTCGTCCTGTCCCAGCCGGAACATCGGGTTGCTCTTGCCCTCGAGCGTGAGCACCGGGCGGAACCCGTCGCGGCGCTCGCCCGACGGCTGCGCCGAGCTCAACTCGATCGGGATAACGGTCTCGAGCGGGGTATCGCGATAGGCCGCGGGTAGGAAACGCCGGCCGGCCAGCAGGGCCAACCCGCCCCCCTTATCGAGCACGAAATCGTTCAGGTTGCGCAGCTGGTTCTCGTTCAGGTAGATTGGGTTGACGTCGCCGAACAAGATCACGTCGTAGCTGCGCAGCTCCTCCTTCGAGGTCGGGAAGTGGCTGATGGCCACGCGATCCTCCTCGGCATATTCCGCATCCGACTCGAGCAGCAGCACGCTGAGATCGATCGATGGGTCGCGTTCCAGCAAGTGCTTGAGGAAGCGATATTCGAAGCGTGGGTACGATTCCACCATCAGCACGCGCAGCTTCTCCTCGCGTACGCTCACCGCGCGCTCGATGGCGTTGTTCTTGGTCTGGAACTCCCGTTCCAGCGGCTCGACCTCCATGACGTAGGTGATGTCGCCGACCTGGTCAGGCCGGTGCTGGAGCCGGACCGTGGTCGGCTGCCCGCCGGGGGGCAGATCGATCTGCTCGGTGGCGAGCGGTGTTGCGCTTCCCTTCTCGTGCAGGCGAATCGTTGCCGTCCCCCCCTCGACGCCATGGGCCGACAGCTTGGCTTCGAAGTTCACCACGTCGCCGACGAAGACCACGTCGTCCACCATCAAGTCGCGCAGCTCCAGGTCGCGCAGCGGGCTGGGATCGCCGAGGCCGATGGCGTAAACCGGCACGCCCTTGCGGAACGCGTAGTTGGCTGCGTCGGGGAGCGACTCGCCGTCGGTGGTCACGCCGTCGGTCAGATAGATGATGGCGGCGGGCGGTACGCCGCTCAGGTCGTTGAGCACGTCGCGCAGGCCCGCGCCGAGCCGGCTGTCGGCGCCGTCGGCGGAGAGCCCGAGGATCGCCTGCTGCGCGGGCTCGGCGTCCCGCGCGCTGCTGAACTCACCCAGGCTGCGCATGGCGCTGGAAGCGGCGTAGAGCCGCAGGCGGTGCTCGGCCGCCAGCCTGGCGAGCAGCGGGTTGGCCGAGCCGGCCAACACGGCTTTGGCGAGATCGATGCGGCGCGTCGAGTCCAGCCCGACCGACTGCGCGAGCGCGCGCGCGGCCGCTTCCGTCTTCGCGTCGCCGTAACGGTCCGCCACGCTCATGCTCTCCGAGTCGTCCACGATCAACGCCAGGTAGGGCAGGCCGCGTCGATCGATGCGCAGGTCCAGCTCGGCCACCATCAGCACCAGGATCACGACCAGCAGCCAGCGCAGTGTCGCGAGGCCCAGCTTGTAGCGCCGCGAGGCGAGCGTCCCCTCGCGGCGGTACAGGGCGATGAACCAGGCGGCCGCGGCGATCAGGAAGACCAGCAGCACCCAGCTGGACCAGACGCGCGGCAGCCCGAGCGACCAGGAAGTGTCCTGGCCCGGCCCCGGCGGCTCGATGCCCAACATGTTCTCGAAGAAACGCGCCACGCGTCCTATCTCCCCGTACCCGGCCGCCGAGCGGCGGCATCGGGGGCTTGCCCCCCATGCACCTTCGATCGCCCGGTCGTGCTAGTCCCCCGTCACTCCTCGATGGACAGGGGTCAGCCTGTCATCCTGAGCGGAGCGAGGCACGAGCGGAGCGAAGGATCTCGGTTACGACAAAAAGAGTGGGTGTCCGCACCGCATTCAGTGACCCCATTCCCCGCATCACACCGCGTAGTGGCCGAACTTCCAGGCCAGGAACGACTCCATGAACACCAGGCCCAGGGCGGCGTATAGCAGCGCCCGGTGCAGCTCCCCGCGGTTCTGCGTCACGCTCGAACGCCCCGTGGCGATCGCCTGCCAGTTCGTGAGATAGCGCCAGGAGACGCCCGGCATCGCCTCGCTCAGTTCGTCCTGATCCAGCTTGGCCAGGTTGCTTTCGCTCGGGCTAACGTTCACCGCGTAGTCCTCTTGGATCGCCAGCGGGGGGCCGAAGCTCACGTGGTACGCGCCGCTGCGCTGCGTCTGGTCGAACCCGAAGTAGCTCACCTCGTCCCGCGGCACGACGCGGGTCGGTACCGCGCGGCCGTCAGGGAGCTGCACCGTGACCGGCACGTCGATCGCGGAAGGGGGTACGGGCACCGAGATCGATTCGCCGACCATGACGTTGCGCTGCCGGTGGCGGTCCGCGGTGACGTACATCACCAGCTCGTTCATGACCGGCACGTAGCTGGCCCAGATGGGCCAGTTCGTCCAGGCGATATCGGCCGTGGTGGTGACGACGGCGACCCGGCCGCGCTCAACCGTGTCCATGAGAATGGCGGGGTCGCCCCCCTCGTACGCCAGCGCAACCTGCGCGTGCGATCCCTCGGGCAGCTGGGCTCGCACGTACTCGAAGACCTTCGTCGTGAGCAGCCCTCCCTCCTCGGCGCCGCGGAAGGCTTGCACGATCGGGTGCGCGTAGCCGAGCGGATCGAACGAGAGGTAGCCCTGGGCGTCCTTGGCGTTTCCCACGTGCGCGGCGAGCTCGGCCGGGAAGATGCCCTGCCCGTCGCGGAAGAGCACCCGGTTGTACGATGGGGCGTCGACCTGATCACCCAAAAACCAGACCACGGCGCCGCCGCGGCGCAGGTAGGCGTCGAGCAACTTCGCCTCGTTGTCGGTGAACTGGCCCACGTTCGCCAGGATGACGCAGTCGTAGCGGCCGAGATCGGTCTCGGCGAAGTCCGACTCGCGCACCACCTCGGGGCGGATCGGCGAGCGTGCTGCCGCGGGCTGGTTCGCTTCCAGGTCGGGTGCCAGCGCCACGCGGAGGTAATCGGTTTCGGAGCCGAACGTTTCGCTGGACGGCTCGCCGTCCACCAGCAGGACGTCCAGCTGCTCTTTGGCCTCGAGCGCCAGCCAGCGGTGATTGTCGATCGGCAGCGCATCGTCCTCGAGCTGGACCTCCGCGACGTGGTGCCCCGCGCTGCTGAACGCGTGGGAGAACGTCACGGTCTCGCGCTGTCCCGCGGGGAGGTCCACCGCGCGGCGGTCCTGGATCTCGCCGTCGACCAGCAGCGTGACGGCGAGTTCGGGGCGGTGCGTGCGTCCGAAGTTCTCGATCGTGGCCGCCAGTGGCGTGTCGCGGCCGACGATGACGAACGGCGCGGCCGTGTCCAGTGAGACGACGGCCGTGTTCTCGGTGCTGCCCTGCCCCAGGTCGACCAGCACCAGGTTGGCGCGCTGGGCGATGCGCACTGCGAGCTCGCGCAGCGGCGCGGAGGATTCGGCAGCCGCCCAGGTGGTGCGCTGCAGGTCGGTCAGGAAATAGACCTCGCGCTGGTCGAGCGTCGAGGCTGCGAGGATTTCGTCCAGCCTGGTGAGCGTGGCCATGAGGTCGGCGCCGCCGTGCATCAGCGTGAGCCCCTTGATCTCCTCGCCCACCGCGGCCAGGTTGGCCGACGCGTCGCCGACCACGACCCGCGGCGGGGCCGCCATGATCAGCAGGCTCGCGGCGTCCCCCTTGCGCGCGTCGTGCAGGATCGCGAGGGCCACCTCCTTGGCGCGCTCGAAACGGTCGCGATCCGTCAGGCGGTACCCCATACTGAAGGAGCCGTCGATGACCAGGACGCGGTGCGTCCGCTTGCCGG
Source organism: Planctomycetia bacterium (assembly GCA_041487215.1). Classification (GTDB taxonomy): domain Bacteria; phylum Planctomycetota; class Planctomycetia; order JALXBF01; family JBGPMX01; genus JBGPMX01. Next base: position 12,129 of record JBGPMX010000041.1, read on the forward strand.
GCATGAGCACGGCCCCCGCCCCCTGCACGAACGGCTTGGCCATCGCCAGCGCCACGCAGACGACCAGAGCGGTGCGTACGGCGAGCAGGATGAGCTGCTCGAGTCGGATGCGCCGTGCGTTCTTCTCGAGCGCGGCGAGCAGCCACTTCATGGCCGCCCACTCCCGCTCGCGGTACTTGCGCCGGCTCAGCAGATGGATCAGAATTGGCGCCGACGCCAGGCCCAGGCCCCAGAGCAGGGCGGGCGTTCCGAAGCCGAGAGCCAACAATGGGTGGAGCATGAGCGTTTACCGCATCGGTCGCCGGTCGTCCGGACTTCCTCAACGCCGCTTCAGCCGCCGCGCCGCCAGGTAGGCCGAGAGGCCGACGTCCAGCCGCTGGTCGGTGCGGAGCAGGACGTGGTCGAAGTGGTTGCCGCGGCAGCCGCGCTGGATCTCGACCAGAAACCGCCCGAACTCCTCGCGGTACGCGGCGCGCAGCGCACGCGGTTCCGCCAGCACCTCGGGCATGTGCTCCAGTCCCTTGAACAGCGTCGCGTCCTGGAACGGGAAGTCGAGCTCGGCGGGGTCCAGCACCTGGAACAGCACCACCTCGTGCCGCCGGTGCCGGAATCGCTTGAGCCCGCTGAGCAGCTTTGCGGTGTCGTCGAACAGGTCGCTGAGCACGATAACCAGGCCGCGCTTCTTGAACCGCTCGGCCAGGTCGTGAAAGATCGCCCCGATGTCCGTCTTCTCCGCCGCCGTGGCGCTGTCCATCAGGTGCAGCAACTGGTTCAAATGCGACGCGTTGCTCGACGGCCGCACGTACTGCCGCACCTCGCTGTCGAATGTCGCCAGCCCGACCGAGTCCTGCTGCTGGAGCACCAGGTAGGCCAGCGCCGCGGCGATGTACCGCGCGTAGTCCAGCTTGGAAACCCCGTTCGAGTGGTAGCGCATGGACTCCGAGACGTCGAGCAGGAGGTAGGTGACGAGATTCGTCTCCTCCTCGTACTGCTTGAGGTAGAGCTTGTCGGTCCGGCTCCAGACCTTCCAGTCGACGTGCTTGATGTCATCGCCCGCGGCGTACTCGCGGTGCTCAGCGAACTCGACGCTCAGCCCCTGGTACGGGCTCTTGTGCAGGCCGGCGAGGTACCCCTCGACGATGAGCCGGGCTTTGAGGTCGAGGCCCTGGATCTTAGCCAGCGTGGCCGGATCTAAATATTTTTGGAAGTTGTCCACTCTGCTTCTCTTCGCCCGCGTCCACCGGGACGCGCTCGATGAGCCGGGCCACGATGTCGTCCGGCTTGACCCCTTCCGCCTCGGCGTTGAAGTTCGTGATGATGCGGTGCCGCAGCACCGGGGCGGCCACGGCCCGCACGTCCTCGCTGCTCGCGTAGTAGCGGCCGTGCAGGACCGCGCGCGCCTTGGCCCCGAGCACCAGGTACTGGCTGGCGCGCGGGCCCGCCCCCCAGCTCACGTAGTTCTTCACGAAATCCGGCACCTCCCCCTTCTCGCGCCGCGTGAGCCGGGCGAACGTCATCGCGTAGCGGATCACGTGGTCGGCCACCGGCACCTTGCGCACGATCTCCTGGAGCTCGAGGATCTCCTTGCTCGAGAGCACCTTGTCCACGAGCGGCCGGTTCGTCGCCGTGGTCAATCGCACGATCTCGAACTCTTCCTCCTCGTTGGGATAATCCACGAAGATGTTGAACATGAAGCGGTCCAGCTGCGCCTCCGGCAGGGGGTAGGTTCCCTCCTGCTCGATGGGGTTCTGCGTCGCGATGACGAAGAACGGGTCGGGCAGGTCGAAGGTTTCCTGGGCTACGGACACCTGCCGTTCCTGCATCGCCTGGAGCAGGGCGGCCTGCGTCTTGGGCGGCGTGCGGTTGATTTCATCGGCCAGGATCACGTTGGCGAACACCGGCCCGCGCACAAACCGCATCGCGCGCGATCCGGTGGTCTTATCCTCTTCGATCACTTCC
>JBGPMX010000042.1:0-14014 GCA_041487215.1 Planctomycetia bacterium
CAATCGGCGGCACAGCGGTCGGCACGGGCATCAACACCCATCGCGAGTTTCCCGAGCGGATGGTGCGGTGCATCGCCGCGGCCACCGGGCTGCCCCTGACCCCGGCGCGGAACTCCTTCGAGTCGCTTGCGGCCCGTGACGCGGCCGTAGCCGCGAGCGGGGTGTTGCGCGGTGTCGCCGTAAGCCTGACCAAGATCGCCAACGACATCCGCTGGCTGGGCTCGGGACCGCGCTGCGGCATCGGCGAGATCCTCCTGCCCGCCACACAGCCCGGTTCATCGATCATGCCCGGCAAGGTGAACCCGGTGCTGAGCGAATCGGTTATGCAGGTGGCCGCCCGAGTCATCGGCAACGACGCAACGATCGCCTGGGCCGGCGCGCTGGGTGGAAACTTTGAGCTCAACGTCATGATGCCGGTCATCGCCGTGTGCCTGCTCGAGTCCGCCGCGCTTATCGGCTCGGTCTGCGACGCGTTCAGCGACAAGTGCGTGACGGGCATCGAGGCGAACGAGGCGCGCTGCCGCGAGCAGATTGAGCTGAGCCTGGCCATGTGCACGGCGCTGGTGCCGGAGATCGGCTACGACGAGGCGGCGCGGATCGCGAAGCAGGCCTACGACACAGGCCGCACGGTGCGCGAGATCGCACGCGAGCACCCGAAGCTGAAGCACGATCCGGAGAAGATCGATCGCCTGCTCGACCCGTGGAGCCAGACCGAACGCGGCGCATCGATCGTCGGTGCGGGGGGATGAGCGGGTATCCGTGCCTGCGCCAACTCGCTCGCGCTTCGGGCGAGTATCCGATGACCGGGCACAGCCTAGCTAGCACTGCGTCACGCTTGGAATGGCACGTGGCAGGACTCTTGGAATGACACGTGGCAGGTTGTCATCCTGAGCGGAGCGAGGAACGAGCGCAGCGAAGGATCTCGGTAGGATGCAAAGGAATACGCCGCCGCCAAGCACGGTCGGAGCGGTATCCGCGGGCAACCTTCCTCAACGGCCGGGCTCCACGGGGCGGTCGTAGTCGTCGCGCGGGGGCGGTGTCGGGTTCGAACGGCCCGGCGGCAGATCGGATCCGGACGCCAGCACGACCGTGTTTTGCGTGCGCGGCCGGGCTTTGCCCCAGCCGCAATGCCCCGCCGGCCCTGGATCGGAGCGCGGCTCGCCCCGTGGTGCCGCTTCCGGAACCTGCGGCCTTTGGGGCTGAGACCTGGCACGCGCCGCCTCGCTCTCGGACCGAGCCCGCTCCGTCTGGGCTCGCTCGAGCTCGGCCAACTGCCGCAGCGCTTCCGGACCCTGGGACGCTAGCGTCGTCGTCGCCGTGCCGAGATACTCGCGGTCGAGGTTGTAGCCGGCAATCTCGCGCCACTCCATGTCGCCGTCCGCTGTGAGATGCGGCTCGAGCACGTGGATCTCCGCATAGTTGCACAGCACCCCGGGCTGCGTGGCGTTATACGTCTTGGTCAGCGTCTTGATGTCGCCCAGGGCCTTGACCACCTCGGCGGCCTCCGCCGTTCCCTTGCCGCGCAGGTCCTCCAGGCTCTTGACCACGTCGGCCACCGCGCGCCCCGTAAGGTTGGCGAAGATGCCGGCGGCCATCAGATTCTGCGCCGTCGAGCTGTCCTTCATGTAGTAGGGGCCGAGGCCGGTGAACTGCCAGCCGTTCACCAGGTTCATCGCGGCGCGGATCTCGCCCGCGCCTCCCTTGATGCGCAGCCCGTACTTCTGGCTGAGGTCCGGGACGAAAACGATCTGATAGGTGTAGAAGGTGTCGGGGGTCAGCCCGTCGCCGGGCGCCTCGCGAGGGCTGACGGGTGCGCCGGAGGTGGAGTAGATGTTCTGCCCGGAGGCGGTTCCGGACCCGGCCGGCCCGGTGGTCGAGTCGCTCTCACGCGACTTCGAGTTGCCCGCGCCGCTCGCCTCGGGGGGCACCAGGTTCGTGCGCGCGTTCAGATCAGCATACTTTCCCTGATCATCGAAGCTGTTCGGGATCGGTGCGCCGTCGGTCAGGCCGACCTTTGCCTCCTCCACGTAGCGGAAGTTCTTGGCAATGATCAGCAGCGGCTTGGGCAGGTAGTAGGGAATCCCTTCCGGCTCGTCGCGATTCCAGGCGGAGAGCGGCACGGCCGTGACCTTGGGGTGGCAGCAGCCGACCGCGGCCAGTCCGATAGCGAGCCAGAGCGTCCAGGATCGTCGCGGCGTCATCCGTGCCTTGTCTCCCGCCCGCCGTCCCGGCACAACCCGAGAGTGCGGTATATCCGTTATCGGCGTCCCCGCGGTTAGGGCTGGAGTTAAAGTATGAGCTCCGGGCGGAGAGCGCGCCTTCCAGCGGATTTCCGCGTTCCAGACAGTGCTACTTGGCGTCCGGTGCGGCGGCCAGCGCATGCGCGGGAACGACCTTCAGTAGAACGCTCGGCGCGGCGTGCTCGCTGGTCGTCCCCTCGCGCCGCGCAAAGACCACGAACGGGTGCGTGATTGGTTCCGCCCACGGCTCGGCGTAAATCGTGAACGTGCGGCTTGTCTCCTGCTCGGTGATCAGGATGCCGTTGAGGCCCACGTCCAGGACCCGCGTGCCGTGCGGGAGGCCGCGTACGTCGAGCGGGATGCGGCCGGCGAAACCGTTGCGCCGTTCGACTCGCACGGTCAGCTTCGCCTCGCTGCCCGGCTCGATCGTCACCTCCCGCTCGTCGACGGTCGTCACGATATCCCCCGCCCCGGCCAGCCGCGGCACCCCGCCCGCGACCTCGCGCGTAAGTTGTGCTCCCCCGATGTCGCCGCGCGCGATCAGCTTGATCGGCGCAGCGTCTTGGGGCGGATCAGCGGCGTCCGGTTCGGCGTAGAGCGCGACTGCCGTGGCGTTCTCGCCGGCGGGGATGGTTGTCGGAGGCGCCGAGAACCCGGCGGGCAGGCCCTCGAGCCGCACGTCGATCGGCCCCTCAAACCCGTCGAATCGCTCGCACGTCAGCGTGATCGGCAGCGCGCTCCCCTTCGATACCGTGGGCGCCGTGGGGTTGAACGCCACCGTGTAACTCGGCGTGGGCGGCCGGATCGCCAGACGGTAGGCGTGCCGGGCGCTCCCCTGCCCTCGCACGTCGCCGATCCGCACCATGTACTCGCCGTCGGCCGGTGGGTCGAAGAACAGTCTCGAGTCCTTGCCGTACTGCGGGCCGCCGTCGTCGTTGCGGTAGTCAATCGTGAACACCGGCATGCCGTTCGGCGGGAACTGCGTGCCAGGCGGGTGGATGGCGATCTTGTAGATCGGCGTCCCCAGGCTGATCTGCGCGGGGGTCGTGTCGAGGTATCCCATGCGAGCTCCTTGAACCTCGTGGAAGCGCATGTCGTCGTCCGGGTTCCTCGGCAGTGCCTCGATCCGCAAGAGCTCGTTGCCGATCATGACGTAGTCGTTGACCGCAAGCTCGCTCCACGTCTCGACCCGGATCCCCGCGGCGCTCGAGTCGTGATCGCGGAACGCCGTGTAGGTCTTGGCCGAGCAGCGCAGCGTGGCGCGAGCGAGCGGCTGGCCGGAGGCGTCGAGCAGCTCGACGAACGAATCGAGCGGTGATCCGATGCGGCGCGCGTTCACGTCGATGATCCAGCGCTCGCCCTTGCGTGCGGTGAACCGGTACAGGTCCACGTCGCCCGGCCGCTCGATGCGCCCGTTGATGATCACAGGGGTCGTGACCCGCTGGGCGCCCGAGGCGGCATCATGGTTCCCCTGTTCGATCACTTCGGGGAACTCGCCGACGACCAGGCTGTGCGCGCCGGGGGGGCGGGCCCCGGCGATCGCGAGCGGCAGCTCGACGCGCGAGCCCGGCTCCGCATTTTCCGCGGCCTTCACGCGCACGCTTTTCACATCCCCGAGATGGACCCCTTGCACCTCGGCCTCGATTTCGGAGCCGCGTGCCAGCCCGAGCGGAAAGACATTGGTGACCACCGGCATATCGCCCAGGTCCAGGCGGTAGAACATCTCGTTCGAGCCGCGGTACTCGCTGTCCCGCACGTGCACGGTGTACGAGCCGGCCTGGTCGAAGCGGTAGCCGAGCGCGGGGCCGGAGCCTTCGGCGAGCACGCGGCCGGCGGAGTCGGCCAGCGTCACGACCGGGTCGATCTTCGATCCGATGGCGCCCGCCAGGATCTCGATGCCCAGCTCGCGGCCCGCCTCCGCATCGAAGCGGTAGTAGTCGATGTCCCCGGCCCGGTCCAGCGCGCCGACGATGGTCGCCGGCAGGGGTATTTTCTGTGCGGTCGCCTGCGAATCGTGCGCTGCCGACTCCGCGAGCTCGGGATAGGCGGTCACCGCGAACGGCAGTTCGGCGGTGTTGCCGGAGGGCGTCTGGAGCGAGATGCGCACGATGCCCGCGGTCAGCTCGGCGGGGAGCGTCACATCCGCGCGGGCGCGGTGCGGGTTCTTCGCCGTCTCATCATCCGCGACGAGCTTTGCCGTGATGGGGACGGAGGCGCCGGAGAAAACCAGCTGGTTCGCGGCGTTCAGGTTCTTGCCGTCGAAGGCGATCCGCACGGTCGTGCCGCGCTGGGCGCCGCGGGGGGACAGTGCGGTGAGCGCCGCCGGCTCGGGCTTGGGCGCCGGCGCTGCCTGGGCGATCGCGACCGGCTCGCGCAGCTTCTTGCCGGTCGCTGCGTCGAACAGGTGAACCAGGCCGTCGAATCGGCCGACGGCCAGCTGCCGGCCGTCCCGGCTCAGCGCCAGGGCGAGCGGCGTCTCGCCCAGCGGCTCGAACGCCTGCCGCTCGATCATCTGGTCGGCGTCCCACGCCTTCACCGTACGGTCTTCGCTTAGCGAGTAGAGCGTCTTGGAATCGCCGGAATAGGCAAGGCGCGTGATAGCGGCCTCGTGCGCGAATGTCGAGTGCACGAGCCTGGCTCCGGACTCGGTGGCATTCCAGACCCGGATGCTCTTATCGACCCCGGCGGCTGCGAGCATGCGGCCGTCCGGGCTCCAGGCGACCGTGTACAGCCAGTCGGTGGCCTCGCCGAGCGTGTAGAGCCGCCGGCCGCTCGCCACGTCCCAGACCTTTAGGGCGCGATCGGCCGCGACCGAAGCGATGAGCTTGCTATCCGGGCTGAACGCCACGCCGTACACGGCGTCGCTGTGATCCTTGAGCGTGCGGAGCTCGGCGCCGTTGTCGGCGTTCCAGAGTTTGACGAGCCGGTCGTAACCGGCCGTAGCGAGCAGCCGTCCGTCCGGCGCGAACGCAACCGCGTGGACCAGGTCGGCGTGCACCGGGAAGCTGCGCTCGGCCTTGAGCTCGGTGGGGCTGGCGTGAGGCGGCATGGCCGCCAGGTGGAGCTCGGCGTGCTGGCTCGGCGCGCCGGTGGCCACCGCCAGCCGCTTGCCGTCCTGCGACAGGGCGATGGCGCTGACCGGGTCGGCGGACGGCGTCCACTTGGCGAAGAACGTGCCGTTGGCGGGGTCGAGCAGGACCACTTCGTTGCGCGCGGCCAGGACAAGTATTTTGCCGTCGGCGGAGTAAGCGGTCGCGACGATGCGTGGCGGCACCGGGCGGCGCGGTGGGATGGCGGGCAGGGCCGCCGGCGCCGCGGCGTCCGCATCGTCCTTGGCCCCGGCCGCGACCCAGGCGCGCACGCGGGCGATCTCTTGCGGTTTCGGCTGCGCCGCCGCCTTGGGAGGCATGCTCGGTTTCGCCTTCCCCTCGAGCTGCAGCACCAGGCGGCTCTCGTCCGGCTTTTCGGGCACCAGGCTCGCGCCGCGCTCGCCCCCTTTGAGCAGGCTGGCGTAGCTCTCCACCACCAGGCCGCTGTCGGCATCGTCCGCGTTGTGGCACTCGACGCAGTACCGGGCGAGGAACGGCTGGATGTCCTTGGTGAAGCTCGGGGTCGCCGCCGGGTCGTCGCCGCGGACGCCCGCGGGAGCGGCGGCTCCGAGCGCCGCGGCAAGCAGTAGCGAACCGGTTCTCAGCCTGCGCATCAGGGACCTGCGGCCCACGACTTCATCGAAGAAAAGCTTGCGTTCTCGCATCATCCACTCCGGACTCCGGGCAGCGGTATCAACGTCGTGCGACCGAAGGTCTCCTGACGGGGGGTATGAGCCCTGAAAGCGGGGTTCATGTGGACGGGGGCGGGTTGCGACCCGGCGGCGCCGCTTCGGATCCCGCCGGCCGCTCGCTTCCCTCACGGAACTTCGTCATGGCGCTCGACATCGCCGTGCGCAGTTCCGACCAGGCTTTGTCCACACCCACTTTCATCTCCTGCCAGGCGTCGGCGCTCGACGCCTTGAGCTTGCCCAACTTCTCGCGCGCCGTCTCGCGCTGGGCGCGCAGGCCTTGCAGCTGATCGTAGTAGTCGATCTTCGCCTGTGCCTTCGCCTTCTCGACCCGGGCGATCAGGCGATCGATCTCGGCGTTCCACTCGCGGAGCTGCGCCTCCATCTTGTCCTGATACGCGCGCTTCTTTTTCAGTTCTTCTTCGTCCATCGTCGAACACCTTTAGAGAATCTCACAAAACCGTCTGCCAGGGCCGAGTCGCTCGAGCGAAAGGCGGCACTGCTCGGTTTTGTCAGACGCACTTAGAGAACCAAACCGAACCGCCTGGCGCAGAATCGCTCGACTCGCGCCCGGGCGCCAATCTGTTTTGTTAAACGCACTCAGTGGTTGAACAGGAACTCGCGGTCGGTGAGCACGGCCCAGAACAGGTCTTCGAGCACCTGGCGGCGGGCTTGCCGCGCCGCTTTTTCGTCGGAGGCGGGCGCCTGAGCCGCCTCGGCAAGCAGCTGGCCCAGCTTCTGGCGTTCCCCGTCGCTGGGACGCCGTGCCAGCGCCAGCAGGAAGAGCCGCTCGATCACCTGATCGTCCGGGCGCTTTGCATTCAGCCATTCTTCGACGCGCGACGCCGGGTGCTTCAGCTTGTCGTTGAGCGTTTCCCCGTTGTTGAGGTGCAGCGCCTGCGTGACGCTCGAGTCCTGGTCCCGCTCGCAGGAACACGTCTGCGACCGCTCCGGCCGGCCGAAGACGTCCAGGAAGCGTGAGGCGACGAGCGAATCGGGGAGCTCGAGCGCCCGCGTCCCGAGCGGGTAGTTCGAAGTGTTCTCGAGCGCGTCGCCACCCGCGCTGCGTAACTTGTTGAACGGCGTGGGGACGCCGGCCACCTGAGCGTAAGCGTCCAGCACCACCTCGGCCGGCAGCCGCCGCACCAGGTAGTACGAATAGTAGCGATCGTCGGGCGCGTTCTGCGGCGTGGGCGCGCTCGAGCGCTGGTACGCCGCCGAGTTCATGATCGTGCGCATCAGCTGCTTGACGTCGTAGTGCTGCGCGACGAAATCCCTGGCGAGCGCGGTGAAGAGCTCGTCGTTCGACGCCGGGTTCGTCTGCCGCAGATCGTCCTCGGGCTCGACCAGCCCGCGGCCGAGGAAGTTGCGCCACACGCGGTTCACCAGTGCCCGAGCGAAATACTGGTTGTCCGGGTTCGTGAGCCAGTCGGCGAAGTAGGCGCGGCGGTCGGCGGCCGAGTCGGCCGGCATGGCCCCCGCGTCCAGCGGCCGAGGCGGCATGGGCGTGCCGGTGCGCGGGTGCGCGATGTCGCCGCTCGTCGCCGCGAACACGACCACATCCCCCGCGCGCTCCCCGTTCTTCAGCGTCGTGCGGCTGAACAGGTTGGCCATGCCGTAGTACTGGTCCTGCGTCCACTTCTCGAGCGGGTGGTTGTGGCAGCGGCAGCAGGTCAGCGACATGCCCAGGAAAGTGACCGCGGTCGTTTCGGTGACATCGGTCACATCCTTGTGCAGCACGAAGTAGTTTGCCGCGCCGTTGTCGAGCGTGCTCCCGGTGGCGCTGAGCAGCTCGCGCGCGAAGCGGTCCCACGTCTTGTTGTCCGCCACGCTCTTCCTCACCCACTGGTAGAACGCCCACATCGCGGGGTTCGGCAGCTTCTTCGACGAGACGAGCAAGAGGTCGCACCACTTGTACGTCCAGTAGTCGGTGAATTCTCGGCGCTCGAGCATCGCGTCGATCAGCTTCGCGCGCTTGTCGGGCGCCGCGTCCTTCGCGAACCGGTCCACCTCGTCGGGCGTGGGCAGGACGCCCATGGCATCGAGGAACGCGCGGCGAATGAACGCGTCATCGGCAGCCTGCGGCGATGGCGGCAGGTGCAGGCCTTCCAGCTTCCGGAGCACGAGCTCGTCGATGAAGTTGTGCCGCGGCGCGTCGCGGAAAACCTGGGGATCCACGGCGGCCGGGAACGGGGACGTCACCCGCGCGAAGCCGACCAGGTTCGCAAAAAGGACGTTGATGGCCGCCTCGCCGTTGCCGCTTACCGTGACGACGCCCGCATCGTTGATGCTCGCCACCAGGTCCTGGCTACTCGAAAACTTGGCCCAACGGGTGACGTCCTCGGCGTGGCCGTCCGAGTAGCACGCGCGCACGATGACGCGCTGCTTGTCGCCGGGCTTGAGCGACAGTTGCGGCGGGAAGACCTCGAGACGCTCGACGCGTGGGTCCTTGTCGTCCGGGCCGGGCGCACCAGCCGCGATCCACTCGGAGAAGATGCGGAATTCGGGGGACGGCACCTCGATCCGCTTGCCCCCGCCGTGCCGCACGGTCGCGGTCGGCTTGAGCAGCATCAGGCTCTTCTCGGGGACCGCCAGATCCACGCGGCGGCCGCCTGCCTGGCGGGTGAGCACGAAGTAATCGGCGGCGGGGTTGTACCCGCGCAGCGAGAGTTTCAGGCCCCCTTTGCCGGCCAGCGCGCCGTGGCAGGCGCCCGAATTGCAACCGATCTTGGTCATCGCCGAGATGACGTGGTTCCGGAAGCTCCAGGTAAACGGCTGCTTTGTTGCGGTGACGGTCACGTGCGCCGTGGCGGTCTGGTTTTCGATTGTGGCCGTGATCGTCGCCTCGCCGTCCCCCGCGGGCCGCACGATGCCGCTCGAGTCCACCGTGGCGACGGCGGGGTTGGATGAAACAAAGGCCGCCTGCGCGGTCATGTCCCCCACGAATTTGCCGTCGGCTTGCGATTCGACGATGAGCCGCTGCGCGGATTCCGGTCCCGCGATCGCCGAGTCGGGCGGAAGGATTCTCAGGTCATCGGCGCGTGCCCGGGCCGGCGCGGCGAGCACGGAAAGGAGGCACAGTAGCGATAGCGCTCGTCGTTTCATCGCTTGAGTCGTCTTGAGTCCAGAACCTGTTATTCGGAGCGTAGCGAAGGACCTCTTTTCTGACTCGTACCAAGATCGTGCGTTCCGCTCGTACCTCGCTTCATTCAGGATGACAGAGCCGGTGCGCCCAGTCGTTATGGCAGAAGCGCACCCGGGGAATCCTTCGCTTTGCTCGTTCCTCGCCGGCTCAGGATGACACCATGTGGCCACTCGTGCGTAGGTGACAACAGGTCGCCACTCCTGCGTAACGGATAACGCTCTGGGCAAGTTCACAAACACTCAGGCTCACAGCAGCTCCTTGATCGGCTGGACGCTGAAGTCGGCAAGCGGCAGGGGGCGATTCTGGGGCCCCGGCAGCTCGTGGCGCGGGTTCAGTCCGAGCCCCTGGTAGATCGTGGCGGCAACGTCGGCGGGAGTGACCGGCCGGGTCTTGGGCGTGTAGCCCAGCTCGTCCGATTCGCCCACGACCTGGCCGCCGCGGATTGGCCCGCCGCCGAGCATGATGGTCCAGACGCCGGGGTGATGGTCGCGGCCCCCGGCCGGGTTGATCTTCGGGGTGCGGCCGAACTCGCCCATCGCAACGACCATCGTGCTCGCCAGCAGCCCGCGCTGGTCGAGGTCCTCGAGCAGGGCGCTGTAGGCGTTGTCGAAGTTCGGCGCCACCTCGCTCTTGAGCTCGGGGATCGCCGTGAACGGCTTGGAACCGTGGATATCCCAGGTGATCTCATCGAACACGGTCTCGAACATGTTCACGGTGACGAAGCGCACGCCGCGTTCGATGAGGCGGCGGGCCAGGAGGCAGCTCTGGCCGAACCGGGTGCGGCCGTAGCGATCGCGCACCGCATCGGGCTCCTGACCGAGCTCGAACGCCTCACGCGCCGTGCGGCTCGACATGAGCCGGTAGGCCAGCGCGAAGTTCTCATCGAGCTGCTTGGCCGACGCGTTCTTCTCGAACGCGGCCACGCCGCCGTCGATCGCGGCGCGCAGCTTCTGCCGCCGGTCGGCGCGCACGGACGTGATGTAGTCGGGGGGCAAAAGGTCCGGGACCTTGAAGTCCTTGGCGTTCGGGTCGGCGTTGAGCACAAAGGGGTCAAAGGCCTTGCCGAGATAGCCGGCCGTCTGGCCGTGCGGCATGTTCCCGCCCGTGCGGCCGATCGGCCGGGGGATAAGCACGTGCGCGGGCACCTCCCCACGCTGGCCCTTGAGGTAGCCGAGCACGCAGCCGATGTGCGGGTGCTCGATGCCGCCCGAGAACAGCCGGCCGGTCTGCATCATCTGGTGCCCGGTGTCGTGCACGGCGGTGGCCGTGTGGTAGACGGAACGGATCAGCGAGAACTTGTCGGCATGCTGGGCCATGTTCGGAAAGAGCTCGGTGATCGACATCCCCGGCACGCTCGTCTGGATCGGTTGGAACGGGCCGCGGATCTCGGCCGGCGCGTTGGGTTTCGGGTCCCAGGTGTCGATGTGGCTGGGTCCGCCGACCAGAAACAGCATGATGCAGTTGACATCCCGGTCGGCGGGGACCGCCCCCTGCGCCTTGAGCGCCATCCACTGGGGCAGGCCCAGCCCCAGGAAGGCGAGCGAACCGGCGTGCAGGAAGTCGCGGCGGGAGAGCCCGTCGCAAAACCGCGCCGGGCGCTGGGCGTCGATTCGGATCATGGCGCAATCGCTCCAGAGGGGGTGTCGTCGGCGGTCCGTGGACCGCGGTGTGGTCGCTGCGTGCGGGGTTATCGTACCGCGCACGAGACCGCAAGTTCAACGGACAAAGGGTAGTGGGTCAGTTTGAGGATCGACCCCCTCTGTCCCCCCCTTGGCAAGGGGGGGACAAGGGGGGTATCAGCCAAACTGACCCACTACCGGACAATGGGAACTGGAGCGGCGAGCGGCGGGGTTTATCCCCGTCGGCCACCGCCGGCATCAAGCCGGCGGCTCGCGAGCGGTGCCGTTAACGCTCAACGGTCTTCGACCGGCTTCTCGCGCAGCGTGATCTCCGCCTGGCAACACGGGCACGGGCCCGGTTGGAACGTTGATATGGCACAGACGTCGCACCAGTAATCGACCCGGTACCGCTTGCCCCCCTTCAGGCTATACACCTCGATCACCTGCACGAACGGTAGTTTCGGGCAGCGGTGCACTTCGAGCTCCATCGCGCGGTCGCGCAGCCGCTCATCCATGAAAAGCCCGCGCGAGCGAAGATCCTTGACGATCGGAACCACCTCGCCCGAGTCGGTGACCAGAGCTACGGAGTGGCCCTGGTCGTCGTCCATGAGGACGTCGCAGTGCTCTTTCAGGTGCGGCCCGATCTCGACCACCCGGCCGCGCAGCGTGCCGTCGTCCGGTTTCGGCGCGTCGGTTCTGGCGTCGCGGCTTGTACTGGAAACCGATGCGGCGACCAGGAAACAGAACGAGTTTCGAAGAAAAGCAGCTCTCATCGCTTGTTCCTTAAACACGACGGCGCACGGTCGGCACCGCTCGCGAACGTCAGGCTTTCCGGCCTGACGGGTGTTCGACGCGCTGGTGTCCTTTCCCGTGGATCGCTTCCGCGTTCGGCATCCGGCCCCCTCTCTCGCTCATGGAGCCGTGGGGAAGGGCAGGGTGAGGGCCGCTCACCGAGATCCTTCGCTGCTCGTTCCTCGCTGGCTCAGGATGACAACGCGGGAAAGCCTCCTGACTCCGGAACCCTCTTCCCCGCATGATCCACGAGCGCGGGGGCGAGGGGACCCGCGCCCCGGAGGGAAGTCGGGAACGGAGACTTACGGCTTGAACTCGCGCTTCGCGTCCCCGAGCAGCGTATCGATGGCGGCGCGGACCGCGCGAAAATCACTTTCGTCGGGCGAGACCAGGGCGAAGTTCGCGGCGGTCGTGTGCGACTTGTCCAAGAGCAAGATGGTCAGCTCGGCGTCCGTGTTGAAGCCCCAGGCGGGCGGCCCGGACGACCCGTCGCTGGAAACCAGCGCGACGCCGCGGATGCCGTACTTTTCCTCGAGCAGCTTGCTGTACTCGACCGCCTTGGGCACGTCGTCGGTGAGCCGCAGGATCACCGTTTGCAGCCCGCCGTCGTCCTTGCGGTGCAGGCCGTACTTGTCGCAGAGCACGAGCAAGCGGTGCCCGGGACGAGTGACCCGGCTCACGGCGATCAGCAGCACCGGCTTGTCCTTGATCTTCGCGAGGTAGTCAAGCTTCTGTCCGGCGAACTCCCCGGTGGCCACTATCGCCTCGAGCCCCGGCGCCTTGTCGCCGGGCTGGAGGCTTGATTTCACGTCGCCCCGTGCCGCAGGGGTGAGCAGCGCGACCGCGACGACCGCAACAAGACGCATACGCATGGTGAGGGTACCTCGACTCGGCGAATCGTTGATGGCCATCCTCTCCTTGAAACGCCCACCTATCCGGCTCCATTCTAGTGCCCGCTCGGGTCCTGCGGCTACGGAAAGCGCCCGGCGTGGCGCCGCACGCGCTGGCCGTGCGCGGCGAGCTCGGCGTAGCGCGGGGCAGAAAGCGGCGTCCAATCGTCCAGGATGGCGAGGTTCTGATCGAGCTCGCGGCCGTCGTGCGGCGCGGTGAGCGCCACGGCTACAGACGGCGAGGCGAGCACGAAGCGGTAACACTCCGGTGCCGTGGGGGGCCGGAAGCCGGGCGGGTCGTGCGGCGTTGCGTCCAGGAGCGCTTTCCAGCGCAGGCTGGTGTACGTGATGACCGGCAGGCAGAGCCGATCGGTGACGGGGAACAGGTCGCGCTCGGCGCCGCGGTGCGCGGCGTTGTAGCGCACCATGATCGCGTCCAAAAGACCGCTCGCCGCCATCGTGGCGGCCAGCTTGCGCTGGTGACTGGTCACGCCGAGCGCGCCTACCTTGCCGGCCGCCTGCGCCCGGACCATCGCCTCGTGCGCCCCGCCGGGGCCGGTGATCGTTTGCCACTCGTGCTCGTGCTCAACGTAGTAGTACGTGACGAGGTCGATCCGGTCGGTCCCAAGCGCGCCGAGCAGCCGGTCGAGCTCGGGTGTCGCCTCGCGTGCCGTGGCCGATTCGAGGTGCGCCGATATGAGCACGGAGTCGCGACGCGCCCCGAGCTCGCGCACGGCGCGGCTTAACCCGTCTGGTTTGCCGCACCAGTGCAAGAGGTGGATGCCGCGGTCGATCGCGTGCCGCACGTCGGCCGCTTCGAGCGCGGCGGTGCCGCGCGTTGCGAGCCCAAGGCGGCAGACAGGACCCAGCTTGCCGAGCGGCGTGAACGGATTCATGGGTCACGAGAGTTGCAGCGCCCGCAGAGTACCCTGGGGGCGGAAGCCCCGCTGGCAATTGGCAGCGAATCACGGCTTGCGCGTGGCCAGGTAGCTCTGGCGCAGGGCGGCCAAGAGCTCGCCGCGGCGCTCGGCGAGCCGCCGCGGCGGCCGCGGCGCGTGGTTCGCCAGCGCGTAGGCGGTGAGGATCGGCAGCGCGATCGTCGCATCCGTGTAGCAGGTCACCGTGTCCGGCAGCTTGTCCGGATCGACCTTGCCCCAGGTCATCGCCTCGCTCGGCGTGGCACCTGACAGCCCGCCCGTGTCCGGGCGCGCGTCGGTGAACTGCAGGAAGTAGTCGTGCCCGCTCTCCTCCAGCCCGAGCACCTCCTGGATCTGCGGCTCGGTCTGGAGCAGGAAGTTCTTCGGGCTCCCCCCGCCCAGGATCACCTCCGCGCTCGATCCGCCGCGGCGCTTGACGTCGTATACGATCGCCGCGGTCTCGTTCACGTCGAGCGACGGGTCGATGCGCAGCGCGCCCCCCTCGAGCTGCACGTCCAGGACACCTGCGTTCTCACCACCGCGTACCGCTGCGGCGTGCCGTGCTACACGTCCTCGCCGGGGGATTCGTCGATCGGGATGAACGTCGCCGAGCTGTCGCTGCGGAGCCGCGGA
>JBGPMX010000043.1:0-13823 GCA_041487215.1 Planctomycetia bacterium
ACAGCGCCTGCGCCGCTCCCTCCATGAAGAGCGAGGGGATGAACACCGCGAGGATACAGAGCATGGACAGCAACCGCGGGAGCGCCGTCTGAACGTTGCCCAGTCGCACCGCCCGCGCGATCGATCCGGTCTTCTCCATCTGCGTGTGGATGTTCTCGATCTCCACGGTCGCCTCGTCGACCAGGATGCCGATCGCGAGTGCCAGCCCGCCCAGCGTCATCAAATTGATCGTTTGCCCGGTGAGCCAGAGCGCGACGACCGCCGCCATCAGCGCCAGCGGGATATTCAGCACCACGACGATCGCGCTGCGCCAGTCGCGCAGGAAGACCAGCACCATCAGGCCCGTGAGCACGGCGCCGAGCAGGCCCTCGGTGGCCAGCCCGACGATCGCCCGTGTCACGTACGGCGATTGATCGAACTCGAAGCTGACCTTGATGTCGTCCGGCAGCACGGCGCGCATGCCGGGCAGCGCGGCCCGCACGTTGTTCACCACGTCGAGCGTCGAGGCATCGGCCCGCTTCGTCACCAGAATGTAAACGGCGCGCCGACCGTTCACGAGCGCATAGCCGGTCGGGATGTCCATGCTGTCGTCCGCGTAACCGACGTCGCGGAGGTACACGGCCCGGCCCGGCAAGGACCGGATGGGGATGCTGCCGAGCTCCTCGATGCGACGCACGATCGAGTTCACCGGGACGATCGGGTACTTGTCCCCGATGTGCACGTTACCCGACGGGCTCACCGTGTTGCCGCGCGCGAGCGCGTCGATCACGTCCTCGGGCGAAATCGCGTAGGCGCGCAGCCGATCGGGATCGGCGTGGAACACGATCGTGCGCTGGCTGCCGCCGAACGGCGGCGGCGCCGAGACCCCCGGCAGGCTCGCGAACATCGGCCGCACGCGGAACAACGCCTGGTCCTGGATCTCCGCGATCGTCTTGGTCTCGCTGGACAGCACCAGGTAGCCCACCGGCACGCTCCCGGTGTCGAACCGCATCACGAACGGGGAAACGGTGCCGGGCGGCATGAAGGCGCGCGCGCGGTTCACGTAGTTGATCGTCTCGGCCATCGCCTGGGCCATGTTGGTCCCGGGATGGAAGAATAGCTTCATCAGCGCCACGCCCTGGATGTTCCGGCTCTCGACGTGGTGGATGCCCGTGATGTAGAGGAAGTGGTACTCGTAGTAGTTGGTGAGCAGGCCCTCCATCTGGGCCGGGTCCATGCCGCCGTACGGCTGGGCCACGTAGATGACCGGCAGGTTGAGCTTCGGGAAGATGTCCACCGGCATCCGGCGCAGCGCCCACGCGCAGCCGAGTGCAACCGCCACGATCGCCACCATGATGGTGATCGGGTGCCGCAGGGCAAACCGGATGGGGTTCATGACGACGCACCTCGCCTGCGCATCGCGGGCCATGGCGGGAAAGAACTATTGATTATGGGCCGACGGCTGCTGCCGTTCCAGTGCCGCCGCCGAACCAGGACCCTCCATCGGCGCTTGGCGATGAGTTGTCATCCTGAGGCTTGGCGAAGCATCTCCCGGGCTAAAGGAGGTCCGCCGAAAGAGGTACGTCAGGCTTTCCAGCCTGACTCGGTTCGGCATCGGCCTTGTCAGGCTGGAAAGCCTGACGTACGGCCGACCGGCAGCCTACGTTCTTCTGCGGACCTACTTAGATCCTTCGCTGCGCTCGGGGCTCGCTGCGCTCAGGATGACAGGGCTGCGCTCGGGGCTCGCTCCGCTCAGGACGCCGTGGCTCAGTCTCACGCCCTGGCTCGGTTTTTGCCTTGTGAAAAATGCCCAGGGCCCGTAGAATCCGCTCAGCATAAGCGGCTGTTGATACGTTGATCCCTCGGACCGCCCAAAGGGGGGCTGTGATGTTTCGCATCGAAGCGGGAACAACACGCAGGTACTGCGACGGCATGACCCGCCGCAGCTTCGTTCAGCTCGGCGTGGCCGGAATGGCAACGGTCGGGCTACCGGCGGTGCTGCGGGCGAAGGAAGCGTCATCCCAGCTCGGCACACCCAAGAAAGACACCTCGGTCATCCTGATCTGGTTGGACGGCGGGCCGAGCCACATGGACCTGTACGATCTGAAGCCGAACGCCCCGGCCGAGCAGCGCGGCATCTGGCAGCCCATCCGCACCAACGTGCCGGGTATCGAGATCAGCGAGCTCTTCCCGCTCCAGGCCAAGATCGCCGACAAGTTCTCGATCATCCGCTCCCTGCACCACGACACCGGAGACCACTTCACGGGCGGCCACTTCATGCTCACAGGGCGCGGCGGGGCGAGCGGCGCGGACACGACCGGCCGGTACCCGTTCGTGGGCTCGATCGCCACGAAGATGACCGGTCCGCGGCGACCGGGCATGCCGGCCAACGTGGCGGTGCCCTACGCGATGAGCATCGGGCTGCGGCCCGGCTACTTCGGCGCGAACTACCTCGGCCACGAGCACAACCCGTTCGAAACCGAGGGGGATCCGAACAGCGCCGGGTTCAGCGTGCAGAACATTAGCCTGCCGCCCAGCCTGACGATCGAGCGCCTGGAGGATCGCCGCGGGCTCTTGCGCTATTTCGACCGCATGCGGCGGGACATTGACGCGTCGGGCACGCTCGAGTCGATGGATCGCTTCGAGCGGCAGGCGTATGACATGGTGTCCGGCTCGCTGGCGCGCAAGGCGTTCGACATCAACCTGGAGGACCCGCGGACGCGTGACCGGTACGGGCGGACCACCTGGGGCCAGAGTACGCTCTTGGCCCGGCGGCTCGTCGAGGCCGGCTCGACCTGGGTGACCGTGCACCTGGGCGGCTGGGACCACCACTGGGACCTCCAGAAGGGGATGGAGAACTACCTACCCCGGGTGGACCAGCTCGTCTCCGCGCTGTTCGAGGACCTGGCGTTGCGCGGGCTGTCCCATCGCGTGCTGGTCGTCCTGTGCGGCGAGTTCAGCCGAACACCGCGCATGAATGACGGCGGCAACGGCGGGGCGCCCATGAGCAAGGGGACGCCCGGCCGCGACCACTGGGGGCACGCCATGTTCTGCCTGCTGGGCGGGGGCGGCCTCCGGAGCGGCCAGATCGTCGGATCCACCACGCGACTGGGCGACACGCCGAAGGACCGCGCGCTGACGCCCGGCGACCTGCACGCGACCATCTACCAGGTGTTGGGGGTCGATCCCTCCGTGAGCTTCCTCAACCACGCCGGCCGCCCGATCCCGGCGATCGACCACGGCACGGTGATCAGCGAGCTGGTCTGAGCCAAGCCCCCGTACCCTTGCCTGAATTGCCACCCGCGGCACCCCTCGGTCCCCGGGGGGATCTAGTCTTCCCCTCGGCCCCATCTTCTCGGAACGCTATCCACGGCGATTTTTCTGGACAGCCCTGCCTGCGGTTCGCCACTATGCTTGGCTTTCGACATCGACCCGCGCCTTTGTGAGGATCCGCCGATGGCCAAGCCCGCCGCCCTTTCGTACCGCTTCACGTTCGGACCCTGGAACATCAGCCAGGGGGCCGACCCGTTTGGCCCCGTGGTTCGCAAGCCGATCCCGTTCGGGACCAAGATCAAGGCCTACAAGAAGCTCGGCTTTGATGGGGTGCAGTTCCACGACGACGACGTCGTGCCGGACGACTGGGACGCCATCCAGACCGAGAAGGGGGTGGCCAAGGTCAAGAAGATGCTGGACGGCGAGGGGCTATTCTGCGAGTTCATTGCGCCACGCCTCTGGGAACACCCCAGGACAGTCGATGGGGCGTACACGTCCAACTCGGCCGCCGACCGGCGCTACGCGCTGGACCGATCCAAGCGCGCGATCGATATCGCCAACAGGATCGGCACGCGCAACATCGTGCTGTGGCTGGCGCGCGAGGGGACGTACATCCGCGAGTCGAAGGACCCCGTGGCGTCCATGAACCGGATCGTCGAAGCGATCAACGCGCAGCTCGACTACGCCCCGAACATCCGGATCCTCGGCGAAGCCAAGCCGAACGAGCCGATGGACCAGAGCTACCTGCCTACCTGCGGGCACATGATGGGTTTGGGGTACCGCACCATGGCCCCCGAACGTGTGGGCATCCTGATCGAGAGCGCGCACTCCATCCTGGCGGGGCTCGACCCGTCGGATGACATGGCCTACGCGCTGTCGTTCGGCAAGCTCTGGAGCGTGCACCTCAACGACCAGAATGGGCTGAAGTACGACCAGGACAAAATGTTTGGCTCGGTGGATCTCCGCCGCGCCTTCAACACCGTGTACGTGCTCGACACGAACGGCTACGGCCGCAACGGCGAGTGCGTCGGGCTCGATGTTAAGGCGATGCGGACGACCAAGCAGGCCGACGAGACCAAGCACCTCGCGAACAGCCGCCGCATGTTCCTGGATCTGCTCGACGTGGTCCGCAGCGTCGATCGCGCGCAGATCGAATCGCTCCGCGCGGCACGCGACTACGAGACGCTCGATCTCCACATCTGCGAGAAGCTGCTGGGCAAGTAGGTGGCGTCCCTTGACCGTCAACGGGCGATCGGCCAGCATGAGGGCAGTCAAGCAGCCCACCAGGGAGCAGCGATGGCGGGATCTGAAGCGGTAAACCTGCCGGCCGTAGTGCGCGATCCGAAGACAGGAGAAAAACCACGTCACGCGCCGCGGTACCGCGTTCTCGTGCACAACGACGACGTCACCCCGATGCTGTTCGTTGTCGACACCCTGCGCACGATCTTCCAGAAGAGCCCGGAGGACGCGGTGCGGATCATGCTCATGGCACACCGGACCGGGCTGGACCTGGTTGCCACGCTGCCGCTCGAGCAGGCGGAGTTCCGCGTCGACCAGGCGCACTCGCTGGCGCGCGCGCGCAAGTACCCACTCAAGCTCACCTACGAGCCGGAGCAGTAAGCCACTGGAGCCCGGATGGGAAGCGTTGGCATGCGTAAGCGAGGGCCGGTCCGCCACCGCCTCTACTCCCCTCGCTCACGCTTCGGGTCAATATTCGCGCTCTGTCGAGCGACGCACTTCTGGGTGAGAAATGCCGGCTAAAGCGCTCGAGCGCCGCTTGGCGCGGGACTCCGGCGCCGCCCCTATCGTCCGGCGCGTTCCATTTCGAGAAGGCGGCGTTTCAAGACGACCCCGGCGGGTGCGGAGTAGCCCCCCAGGCCGCCGTCGCTGCGCACAACGCGGTGGCAGGGGATGATGATCGGCACGAGGTTCTGTGCCATGGCGGTGCCGGCGGCCCGCACGGCGCGCGGGCGGCCCGCCGCCGCGGCCAGCTGTGTGTAGGTGTGGGTCTCGCCGTAGCGGATCGCGCGGCATGCGGCCAGCGCGGCACGATGGAACGGCCCCCTGCACTCGAGCGCGAGCGGCACGTCGTGGAACACGACCGGGACGCCGCGGGCGTAGGCCGTCAGCCGGCGGCGCAGTTCGGGGTTCCAATCGGACAGGCGGAGCGCCGCACCGAAGCTGCGGTTCGCCTGGGCGATCGCCGCATGCCGCGACGGCAGGCCGGGCCGCAGCGCGACAACGCGCTTCCTGCGGCCGACGAGTGCGAACCAGCCCAGCGCCGTTGGGAACACCGACAGCTCGTCGGGCGGCCGTCCCTCGCCGCGCGCCGACATCGTGTGCCGCTCACCGTCCCTGCTTCGTGTCATGTTGATCTCCCCCGTCGAATGGGCTGGGCTGGGCCTCGAACGCCTCCAGTTGCTCCTCTGAGTAGCCGAAGTGGTGTGCCAGCTCGTGGATCAGCGTGCGGCGGATCTCGTAGGCGACCTCGGCGCGGGACCCGCCGGCGCGCTCGATCGAGCGGCGGTACAGGGTGATGCGGTTCGGGTGGTGCTCGCCGTAGTGCTGCTCGGTGAGCGGCGCGCCCTGGAACAGCCCCATCAGCTCATCGCGTTCCCCGGCGTCGATGCCGAGCTCCCGGAGCGTGCGCATGCTCGGGCGCTCCTCGACGTCGATCGCGACGTTCTCCAGATGCGTCCGGAATGGCTCCGGCAGCTGAGCGACCACCTCGCGGATGACTCCGAGGAACTCGTCGAGTTTGAGGCGTGCAGGCATCGCGCTCCACTCGCAGGACGACCGGTCAGCCGTGCGACTCTGAGTCGTTGCGCAGCCGGCTGCGCAGGTAGGTGGCGCGGGCGATGTTGCGGTCCTGGCTGTCCAGGGCGCTCCCCTGCAGCTTCTGCAGGTGGGCGGGCTGCGTGTGGATGAACAGCTCGTTGATGGTAAGGATCGCCAGGTCATCGATGAGCCCGAGGTTGATGCCCATGCGGACGTTCGACAAGTGGTGCATCGTCTCCTCGGAGCTGATGCTCTGCGCAGCGCGAAGGATGCCGAGCGAACGGGCAACGCGGTCGTGCAGCGTCTGGCGGCTCTCGTTCACGAGCGCCGTGCGAGCCTCGCGCTCGTAGTGGATGATCTGGGGCACGACTGTGGTGATGTTCTGCAAGATCTTCATCTCGCTCGAGCCCAGCGTGACCTGGTTCGAGATCTGGTAGAAGTCCCCCGACGCCTGGCTCCCCTCGCCGTACAGCCCGCGGACGGCCAGGTTGATCTTCTGAAGTGCTCGGAAGACCTTCTCGATCTGCTTGGTGATGACCAGGGCCGGCAGGTGCAGCATGACGCTGGCGCGTAGCCCGGTGCCGACGTTGGTCGGGCAGGCGGTGAGGTAGCCGAGCTGGTGGTGGTAGGCAAAGTTGAGCCGTTCCTCCAGGGAGTCGTCGATCGCGCTGGCCTCGCCCCAGGCGTCTTCGAGCGCCAGGCCGCTGCGCATGACCTGGATGCGCAGGTGATCTTCCTCATTGATCATGAGGCTGACGTTCTCCTCGGGCGGAAACGCGACGCCCCGGCTCCCCTCCGCGCCGGCGTGCTCGCGGCTGATGAGCTGGCGTTCGACCAGGAACTGGCGATCGAGCGTCTCGAGCTCATCGACATTCACGTAGTTGAGGCCGTGGGTGGCCTGGGTTTTTTTGACGCCGTCGCGCAGGGCTTGGGAAATCTCCTTCTTCTCGTCGCTGGATGCGCGTCCGGAGAAGGGAAAATCGGCCAGATTGCGCGCCAGGCGGACGCGGCTGGAGATGACGATATCGGATTCCGGCCCGCTGCCGCGCAGCCATTCGCCGCTGGTGCGGGTCAGGTCATCGAGATTCATGCTCGGCCTCCTTCCGGCGGATCAGGTCCCGGAGACGGACCGCCGCCTCGTACTCTTCGCGCTCGACCGCGGCGCGGAGATCGCGTCGCAGCCGGATGAGCTCGGCCGGCAAACCGGTCGCGTTGGCGCGGCGCCGCGGGCATTTCCCTTTGTGCTCGGTGCTGCCGTGGATGCGTTCGAGCAGGGGCAGGATTCCCGCGCGGAACGCCTCGTAGTCGGCCGGGCAGCCGAGGCGTCCCGCGGCGCGAAACTCGGCGTAGCGCGTGCCGCAGTAAGGGCAGGCGAGCTCTGCCATCTCTCCGGTGCTTTGTCCCGCGTACGCGGCGATGATCCCCTTGACGATCTGCTCGACCTTGAGCTGCGGCTTGAGGTGGGTGGCCCGCTCCTTGTCCGCGCAGCTGCCGCAAAGGTGCAGGACCTGGTGCTTGCCGTGAGACAGGTCGGTGATATGGACAGTCGCCGGCTCGGAGCAGAAGTCGCACTTCTTCATTGCGTGCTATTCGCCCTTTTCCATCTTCTGGATGCGGTCGCGCAGCCGCGCCGCTTCCTCGTAGTGCTCCTCGGCCACCGCCTGACGCAGCGCCTGTCGGAGCTGGATGAGCTCGGTCTGGCGTCGCCGGTCGGCCGGCACGCGCTTGGGCACCTTGCCGGTGTGCTGGGTCTCGCCGTGAATGTTTTCGAGCAGCGGCACGAGCTCCTCGCGGAACGCCTCGTAGTCATTGGGGCAGCCGAGCCGGCCGGCGTTGCGGAACTCGAGGAAGGAGATGCCGCACACGGGGCAGGTCTGCTTGTCGAGCTCGGCGGTCTCCTTGCCGCCGCCCATGGCGAGTTTGGCCATCGCTTTGTCGCCAAGGCTGGTCGGCTCGGGCGGCTCATCGGACGACAACTGCTGGCGGGCGTGCTCCTCGCAGAGATGGAACTCCAGGGGAGACCCCTTGACGATCTCGGTGATGTGAATCGTCGCGGGCTTCGAGCATCGTTGGCACTTGATCACGCGTTTCGATCTCCTCGCTCGCGCACCGCCGCGAGCGACTGCTTCGCCCGTTGCGCCGCCCGGCCCGCGAGCCGCGTCCTGGATTGCTCTGTCGGATGGGACACGTTTCCGGTCGTTCCGCGGGTCCCGGCGCGGGCTGCGGAGAGAGAAGCGAGCCGCACACGAACGAGTTGCTCCCAATTCTATTCTGACGCTAGGGGGTGTCAAGCGAAGGAGTTCGGGCACACGCGGGCGTTCTTGCGATCGCGTCGCGCGCGCTGCTACACTCGTGCCACGACTTTCTCGCGCAGCGTCTGCCCCGGACCAGATTCATGGCGCACCAATCGGACTTCGATGGCTTCGCCGAGCGCGCGGCGCGCTCGAGCATGGTCCCCGTCTACCGGCGGCTCATGAGCGACACACTCACGCCCGTCAGCGCGTTCTGCAAGCTGGACACGGGCAGCAACGCCTTCCTGTTCGAGAGCGTCATCGGCGGCGAGAAAGTGGGCCGGTTCAGCTTCGTGGGCGCACGGCCGTTCCTGCGCTTCGAGGCGTCAGGCGACCAGGTCCGGGTGACCGAGGCGGCGCGGCCGGGCACGCCCGTGGCGCCGCGCGGCACCGAGCGGTCGGCCGACCCGCTACGGTCGCTCGAGCAGCTGCTGGGGCATTACCGTGCCGAGCATGTCCCCGGGCTGCCGCGCTTCTCGGGCGGCGCGGTCGGTTACCTGGCCTACGACGCCGTGCGCTACACCGAGCACCTGCCGGACGCGCCGCCGGACGACCGGGGGCTCTCCGATCTGGCGTTCGATTTCTACGACTCGATGGTCATCTTCGATCACATCGAGAAGACCATCCTGGTAACGGCGCACGCCCACCTGCCTGCCGACGGCCTACGCGGCCGCGCGGCGCTGCGCGCGGCGTACGACGCAGCCTGCCGGCGGGTGGACGAGATCGTCGAGCGGCTTGAGACCGTGCCGGTCGCGCTGCCGCTCGCCGATATCGCGTCGGACGCCGCCGTAGGCCGCGCCTACCGCTCGAACTTCACGCGCGACCAGTTCGAGGAGGCCGTGCGCCGCGCCAAGGAGTACATCGCCGCCGGCGACATCTTCCAGGTCGTGATCAGCCAGCGGCTCGAGACCGACACGCCGGCCAGCGCGCTCGACATCTACCGCACACTCCGCGTGGTCAACCCCAGCCCGTTCATGTTCTATCTCAAGACCGGGCCAGTGAGCCTGGTGGGCAGCTCGCCCGAGATCATGGTGCGGGTCGAGGACGACCGGGTCACCATCCGGCCACTGGCCGGCACGCGCCGCCGCGGTGCCAGCGACGACGAGGACGGCAAGCTGGCGGCGGAATTGCTCGCCGATCCCAAGGAACGCGCCGAGCACATCATGCTGGTGGACCTGGGCCGCAACGACGTCGGCCGCGTCGCACGCTACGATACCGTGCGGCTCAGCGACGTGATGACCGTCGAGCGGTACAGCCACGTCATGCACATCACGTCGAACGTGACCGGACGCCTCGCGCCGGGCAAGACCGCGCTGGACGCGCTGCGCGCCTGCCTGCCGGCAGGGACCGTCAGCGGGGCGCCCAAGGTGCGTGCGATGCAGATCATCGACGAGATCGAGCCGCACCGCCGCGGCCCTTACGGCGGCGCGGTCGGCTACATTGACTTCACCGGGAACATGGATACGTGCATCGCCCTGCGCACGTTGGTCATCCAGGGGCAGAAGGCTTACCTCCAGGCGGGCGCGGGAATCGTACACGACAGCGTCCCGGCGGCCGAGTACGACGAGACGATCAGCAAGGCCAAGGGGCTGCTCAAGGCGATCGAGATCGCGGAGTCGCAGCGCGCCGAACGCGCGGCCGGCCACCCCGGCGCGCACGCGAGCTCGGCTTGATCCGGCATCCCGCGCGTCGCAGCGATCCTCTATCGTAACCAGCGTGAAGGCCGGCGAGGCAAGCCAGTGCATCCCGGGCGCCCGGCGGCTTGGTTGCACCGCCGCATACTACGCGCGGGGCAAGGTCATGGCATGCGACGACGTTCGCCCCCGGGGTGGATGCTCTCCTTCGCGAATCTCTGATCGCGCACACTTACTCCCCGCGCCGCACGCTCGCTCCCGGGCTCATGGTGTCTTCAGGAGGCTTTGGCGCGCGCCCTTGATCCCCCCTCGCCCCACGCTTGCTCCTCTCATGGATCACAGGGGCGAGCGTGGGGAGAGGGGACGGGGGTGAGGGGTAACGATTTCTGCGAGATGGCATGCTCAGGGCGAAACCACGCGCGTGTCCCGCAAGCCAAGCGCCGCGGCGACCACGGCGGCCGTGACCAGCAGGATGGTCGCCAGGTTCAAGAGCTGGCTGATGCCATGCCACATGCCGAACCGGCGGTACAGCCGTTCGGCGCCGTCCGTGTCGCCGGCCTCGCGCGCCTGGTAGCTCTCGCGCAGCACCCGCACGCTCGGCGGGTACACGGCGGCGGCGTGCACGGCCACCAGGACGAGCGCCGCGACGGTGAACGCCGCGCGCAGCTTTTCGAGCCGGGCGGCGTGCCAGGCCAACGCAACCGCGCTCGTCGCGGCCAGCACGCCCGCGATCACCTGCAATCCGAAGTAATGGGGGAAGAGCGCCCCGACCACCTCGCCGGCCAGCCGCCGGGCCACATCCGCGCTGACCGGGCCCAGTCCCGGCGGCGGGTGCATGGGCAGGCGATCCCGCACGTACCCGAAGATCTTGGGTGTGGTCAGGAACGAGAAGAACACGCTCCCACCCGCCCAGAGCGAGAGGCTGACCAGGTAGGCGATCCGCAAGAGCGCGCTGAGCGGTTGCGACATGGCACACCCCCACCAATCCGGGTGATCGAGCTTGCCCCGAGGCATGGTACCGCGCGCCTGCCGGCGCTGCGACGCCGCGCAGTCGCGTACACACGGCATTGCTCTCGTTGTTCTACATAAATATCTTGCGTCCCGAGCCTGATCGGGGCGGCTACGGCGTCGGTGCAGCAATTCTCTTGCGGCCCGCCCTCGCACGACTCGCTTCATCATGGTTGCAGCCGCTGCCGCCGGCGATTAGAGTCGAGCCGTTCTCGGCCGGTTCTCAGCCATGCCCAACCCTTGCCCAGGAGTCCCGCCATGTCGCGCCGCGCAATCGCGTTTCTCGCCGTCTCGATCAGCATCGCCGCCCTTGCCCCGGCCCGGGCCGCCGAGCCGGCTGCGTTCCGGCAAAAGCTCTACGTGACCAACAGCGCGGGGGACGACGTCACCGTCATCGCGCTGCCGTCGCACGAGGTGCTCGGCCGCATCCAGGTCGGCTTACATCCGCACGGCATCGCCTCGCCCGCGTCGCAGGACGTGCTGTACGTGACCGGCGAGGGCAGGGGGGAGCTGCTGACCATCGACCCCTACACGGACCGGGTGATCCGCCGGGTGAAGACGGGCCCCGAGCCGAACCAGCTCGCGGTGACGCCGGACGGCAGCTTCGCCTACGTCCCGGTGAACGACGGGCACTGGGAGGTGTACGCGCTGGCAGACGGCAAGCTGGTGGACCGGATCTTCACCGGCGGGCGACCGCACAACACGCTGGTGTCGCGCGACGGGCGGCATGTGTACCTGGCGCCCATGGGCGACCCGCACAAGGTGACCATCATCGACGCCGCTTCGCGCCGCGCGATCGGCGAGATCCCGTTCTCGAGCGTGGTGCGGCCGATCGCGCTGGCCCGCGACGAGAAGCGATTCTACGCCGAGGTGGACGGGTTGATCGGCATCGAGGTGGCCGACGTGCCGAGCCGCAAGATGATCCACCGCGTGCCCAGCGAGCTGACCGCCGATCAGAAAAAGGTCGCCAGCCGGTCGCACGGCCTCGGGCTGCGGCCGGACGAGAAGGAGATCTGGGCCTGCGACGTGGAGCACGGCGTGGTGCACATCTTCGATAACACGACGGAGCCGCCCAAGCAGATCGCCACCGTCGCGCTGGGCGGGCCGGTGTACTGGCTGACGTTCAGCCCGGACGGAAAGATCGGCTACGTGAGCGTGCGCGGCAAGAACGAAGTCGCGGCGGTGGACACCGAGACCAAGAAGATCCTCACGCGCATCCCGGTCGGCGAGGTGCCGAAACGGCTCATGGTGCTGACCTTGCCGGAGAAGAAAGCCGTGCCGGCCGCGAACTGAGCGCGCGGCCGTCGCACGTGATCCAAGGGGCGCGGCGAACAGGCTCGCCGCGCCCCCGTTGTTCAGCCCAAGACCCGAGCCCTCGTATGGCTCATACCGCGCCCAACTTTTCGAGGTCCCCAAACGGGCAGCTGCTCGCAGTCTGCTCGAAGCTGTGGATGTGCGGGCGACTTCCGAAGACCGTGGTGCCATCGTCGAAAATCGTGTCATGGCCCGAGTCGCCTTCGGCCTCGACACGCCCCTGGAACGAGGAGTGATCCCCGACACAGAGCGCGTCGTTGCCGCTGCCGAGCTCCACATGGACGCGGTCGTTGACCGTGAGCGCCTCGGCGTCGACGTGGTCGTTCCCCGATCCGGTTTCTACGCGGAGATCGTCCCCCACGATGACGTCGTCGAGGTCAACGGTGTCGTCTCCTGAGCCGGTCTCAATGCTGAGGTCATCCGGCACATCGACGCCGCCGGAGATCAGCACGCTGTCATCGCCGCCCCTCATGTTGATGCGGATGTCATCGGTCACGTCGCCCTCGCCGAAGAAGTCCTCTTCATCGCTGAAGGTATCCATCGTGAACACGCTGCCGCCGGTGGTGAACGATCCGTTCGGCGCGCCGTTGATCGACGTGGGATTGCCGTGCGCGTCGTTGCAGCCCGTGACGGTGATCTCATGGGTCATCGCGTCCTGGGTGATCTCGATGCAGTTGTCGAAGCGGTCCCCCCGGATCTCGAGATCGCCGTGCTCCGCCTCGACTCTCATGTTGCCGGCGAGGAGCCGTCGCGCCTCCAGCAGCTCAACCTCCCACTTGCGCCGCGCCGTCCTCCCATCTCTCATCGGTGTCTCCTCGTAGTAGTAGGACTCCCTGTGCGATCCGGGAAGCGAGCTTGCCCCCTTGCAAGCGAACAGACAACTTCCCGGACGTTCCTTGAGGCGTACTTTGGCAATCCGCCATAGCACTGTCAATGGAAACCGCCGGAGTTCGCCGGGTGGGTTGTCCGAGCGCGACCGGGCGGGCGGCCGTGCCTGAGGTTGGGCAGTAGGACGGACCATCCTGTCCGTCGCACTGATGATGGACCATCCTGTGCGTCGCGCGCTGGGGTGGCTGGGGTCGATCGGCGACGAACGAGCGGCGAGCCCCCAGCGCCCCAGCGCGCGGACACTCCTTCCGCAGCCACGGAGCGGCGACCGGTTGGCGGAACACGCCGCGCCGCCTTCACAGGCTGCGGCTGGTGTCCGGGTCGGCGCTGGGCGGCGGCACGTGGCACGCAACGCAGAGCGAGATGACCGGACTGCGCGACGGCGCGCGCGGTCGGCTGCAGGTGGGGCAAACGCCCGCTGCCTCCGCGCGGCGCATGACCGCCAGCAGCCGGTCGCACTCGCCGGGGAAGGCGTGCGGAGCGATCGCGGCGGCGACGCCGCGCGCGGGGGGCGCGGCATGCGGCAGCGGCGGGTCGCGCAGCACCGCGGCGCCGGTGAGGGCGCTGCCCACCAGGAGTCCGGCGGCGAGCAGACCGGCGCTGCGTGCGAGCGCGCCCCGGCGCGCGCGGCCGGTGCGGCCGCCGCCTGGCTTATGCT
>JBGPMX010000044.1:0-13774 GCA_041487215.1 Planctomycetia bacterium
CGAAGTGCACAGTAACGATCAGGCCAGCACGTGCGCCGAACGCCGGGCCTGGCTGATCGACTGGTTCGGGCAACTCCGCGACAGGCTCCGGACCGTGCGCGTCTGCTGTGGCGACTGGCTGCGCGTTTGCAGTTCGCGCAGCGTGACTACCCGCCTCGGTGTCACTGGCATCTTCTTTGACCCGCCCTACCCCACACACAACGCCGACGGCAGCGAGAGCCGGGACGGCGAGATCTATGCGACAGACCGTGGCCGGCGCGAGCTCGACCGCGTGCGCGACCGAGTCTTGGCCTATTGCCGGGAGCGCGGCAGTAATCCGCTGATGCGCATTGCGGTGTGCGGTTACGACAGCGACGGGTACGCGGCGCTCGAGCCGCTTGGCTGGCAGGTGCTCGCCTGGAAGGCCCAGGGCGGCTACGGAAATCGATCGAGCCGCGGGAAAGAGAATGCCGCACGGGAACGGGTCTGGTTCAGCCCGCACTGCCTTGATCCAGAGAACGACCGGTTGCCTCTGTTCGCGGGGATGGCCCGATGATGAGTGAGCAGCGGATCATCGCGTTTTGCGACCGGATGGCCTCGGGCGCCGTGGCAGTGGTTGCCCAGGAGGAGACGCGGTGAGCAAGCTGCGCATTTCCGAGGACCTGTCGCTACCGCTCGACTGGGTCATGATGGCCACGGTCGTGTACGGCTCGCGCGGGGCTGGCAAAACTACGTTCGGATCCGTGGTTGCCGAGGAGGTGACGAAGCAGGGCGTCCGCTTCTGCGCGATCGACGTGAAGGGGGACTGGTGGGGCCTCAAGGGAAGCGCCGACGGCAAGTCCGCCGGAATCCCCGTGGTCATCTTTGGGGGCGAGCACCAGGACTTGCCGCTCGAGGAAAACGCCGGGGCGCAAGTGGCCGACATTGTGGCCACGCTCGCGCAGTCCTGCATCCTTGACCTGGAGCCATTCAGCAAGGGGAAGCAGATCCGGTTCCTGGGGGATTTCTTCGAACGGCTCTACCACGTGAACCGCGACCCGCTGCTCGTGCTGGCAGACGAGATTCAGCGCTATGCACCCCAGAAACCGATCAGCCCGGAACACAACGTCTGCCTCGGCGCCGTTGAGGACGTGGTAAAACTCGGCCGCCGCCACGGGCTCGGCATCATCGGTTTCACCCAGCGCGGCTCCGGGCTCAACAAGGAAGTCTCCGAGCTCTGCGACGTCCTGACGGCTTTCCGGACGCCGGGGCCCCTTGACCAGGATCGCGTGCGCGGCTGGCTTGAGGCGAACGTGACCGAGATCCAGCGTGATGCGGTCATGGCGTCGATCGCGGGCCTGCCCACCGGGACCTGCATCATCGCCAGCGGGCACCCCGACCTGAAGGTGTTCCGGACGATCACCATTCGGCGGCGCGAGACGTTCGATTCCAGTGCCACACCCTCGGTAGGAAAGAAGCGCCGCGAGCCCAAGGTGCTCGCCAAGCCGGACCTGGAGAAGCTGCGCGGGCAGATGGCCGAGGCGATCGAGCGGGCCAAGCAAGAGGACCCGCGTGAGCTCCGCAGGCAGATCGCGGACTTACGCAAGCAGCTAGCCGCCAAGCCGGCGCCAGCGCCAGCCCCGCCCCTCGCTCCCGCCCAGGCCGTTCCGAAGACCGTCGAGCGCTCTGTGCTCAAAGCCGCCGACGCTAAGCGGCTCGAGATGGCGGCCGCACGAATTGGGACGGCCGGGGAAACCGTCCGTTCGGTAGCCGATTCGCTCTTGCAGGCGATCGCGAAGGCGACAGCGCCACCGCCCCAGTGGACCCTGGCCCGGCCGATCCCGCCACCGGTCGTGGCTGCGCAGGCACGGCGAATTGCCCATCGCGCGACGCCCGACTTCGCAGGCGATCGCCGCGCGGTCACACAGTCAGCCGACGAGAAACTCGGTGGCGCCGAGCGCAAGATCCTCTCGGCTTTGGCCCACTACCCGCATGGCAAGACCAAGCGCGAGCTCGGCGTCCTCACCGGGTACGCGCACGCCGGGGGCGGCTTCAACAACGCGATTGGGCGTCTGCGCACGCTCGGCTATGTGAACCGCGGCGAGCCGATCCAGCCCACACAGGAGGGTCTGGATGCGCTGGGTCCTGTGGCCGCATTGCCGAGCGGGGCCGACCTGCGTGCGTACTGGTTCAGCCAGCTCGGCCGGGCTGAGCGCTGCATTCTGCAGGTCCTCTGCGAAGTCTACCCCGGCACGTTCACCAAAGAGCAGGTGGGCGAGCAGGCCGCGCGCTACAACGAAGGAAAGACCTACGAGCCCAATGGCGGGGGGTTCAATAACGCCATTGGCAGACTGAGAACGCTCGAGCTTGTGCGCGGCGGACGAGACGCGCTCCGCGCCAGCGAGACGCTCTTCGAGGAGGTCCCGGCATGATCATCCAACCGCTCCTAGCCAATGCGTACCTGGTCGCCGTGCCCGCGTGGGCCGGCCGGCAGGGCATGATTGCCGTGATCAAGCGCAGGATTAGGGAGCTGCTCGCACAACTCCAGCTCGAGGAGCGGGCGCCACCGCTGTTCTACGACCAACGGCAGATTGCGGCGCTGCGCCAGAGCATTCACGAGTTGCGCGGGTTCACGACTGCGCTCGAGGCGCACGGTCGGCAAGAAAGGCAGGGGTGAGGACATGGCGAACCGAACGGGTATCGAATGGACGGACCGGACTTCGAACCCGATTCGCGTGAAGGGCGGCGGCTGGGGCTGCACGAAGGTGTCGCCCGGCTGCGCGCACTGCTACGCCGAGATGCTCAACCTGCGCTTCGGCAACAAGCGGTCGTACAAGGGCCGCTGGACATTCGAGCAGAGCGCCAAGGAGATCGAGTGGCTGCGGCGCTTCAGCAAACCCCAGCGCGTTTTTCTCTGCGACATGACGGACCTTTTCCACGAGGACGTGCCGGACTGGATGATCGCCAACGTGTTTTCGGCGCTCGAGCGGGTGCCGGGTGCCGTCAAGCCGGCGTTCCAGATCCTCACGAAGCGCCCCGAGCGCATGCTCGCCTGGGTGTCCGAGTGGAAGCGGAAGATCGACTACATGGCCGACAGCCCGGCGCCCGAGGGCGGGCTCTACATGGAGCGGTACGGGCACATCTGGCTGGGTGTGTCTGTGGAGGATCAGCAGCGCGCGGACGAGCGAAGTCCGCTCCTGCTGCAGACGCCGGCCGCGGTGCGCTTCCTGTCGGTGGAACCTCTCTTGGGCCCAGTCGATCTCTCGAAGTGGCTGGACGACCTGGTCGAGCGCGACGGCGGTTTCCCCGGCTACCGCCACGCGCCGGACTGCGAGGGAGGCTGCGACTTCGGGTGCCGGAGCCAGGCCGACCCGCTGTCCGATGCCAGCCAGGACCCGGTCTTTCACTGGGTCATCGTCGGTTACGAGTCTGGACCAAAGGCGCGCCCAGGGCACCCGGATTGGGCGCGCTTACTCCGCGAGCAGTGCCTCACTGCGGGCGTGCCGTTTTTCTTCAAACAGTGGGGCCAGTGGGCGCCACACACTGAGCGTCTTGGCGGCGGAATCTTTCTCCGTGCCGACGGCAGCTACGGCTGTCAGGGTGATTACTGGTCAGGCAGTGCTGCGGCGATGAACCGGGTGGGGAAGAAAGCAGCCGGCCGCTTGCTGGACGGCGGCGAGTGGAGCGAATTTCCGGATCCGCGGATGCTGGAACTGCTGCAGACAGCCCTGTAGAGACAAGGAGGGAGGCCTGGGTGAGCGAAATGAACCTCATCGACCTGGTCGAGATGCTCTGCGATTGGAAGGCGGCGAGCATGCGCCACCACGACGGGAATATCCGTAGGTCGATCGAGATAAACGGCGATCGGTTCGGACTGAGCCCGCAGCTCGTGCGGATTTTAGAGAACACCGCCGACCTGCTGGATGGTTGAGAGGAGAGCGTGGGACCTCGGCACGCCCGATAGTGCAGCTGGCGGCGCTTTGAGCTCTTATGTGACCCACGCCAGCCTGGACTGGTACACCACCGGGCATGCCGTTGCCCCCAGAGTAAATCAAGATTCGCGGTGGAAAGCGGACATGGGCACCGTGCAAGCAACACCCACTGACGTCATCTGCCCCTGTGGCTGCCCGCTCCACTACAGCGACCCTGAGCTGCAGGCCCGCGTGCAGGAGCTGGTGGACGCCGTCGGCCCGACTGTGCTGGTCTCAACTGCGGATGGTTCTTGGTGTGTGCCGCGGCACTACATTGCGCTCCACGGCATCCGAACCGCGGATCTCACCGAGCTGGCGGCCAGGTTGGGCTTTGAAAGGATTCGGTGAGCATGGCAACAACAGCAACACGCGAGCGACCGATCCCCTTCAGCGCGCCGATGGTTGGCGCTCTTCTCGCTGGCCGTAAGACGCAGACGCGCCGGGTCGTAAAGCCGCAGCCAATCAGTCACGCCGACACACCGAACATTGTTGAATGGTTCGATCCGCGCCGTGGATGCCCTGACCTGATGTGGGAGCTTCACGAGCGACCTGTGGATCTGATTAATCGTTGTCCATACGGCCAGACCGGGGATCATCTCTGGGTGCGCGAGGCGTTGCGCGTCCACAGGAGGTTCGATCGAAAGTCCCTCTCGGAGATCGGCTGGGCCCACCCGCACTACGAAGCGGACGGGAATGCGCAATTCGATTTCTACGGCCGTCTCCGCCCCGGCCGGTTTGTTCCGCGACGCTACGCCCGGATCGTGCTCGAAATCACTGCGGTGCGGCTTGAGCGGCTGCAGGCGATCACGCGAGCCGACGCACGCGCCGAGGGGATATCTGAATACTTCGCCGACATGGGAATGATCGGAGACCTGCAAGCGGTGGACGAGTGGCGGAACCGGTCCACGGTAGAGAACTTCGCGTTCCTGTGGGATCGGCTCAATGCCAAGCGCGGGCACCCGTGGGAATCAAATCCCTTCGTCTGGGTAATCGCCTTCAAGCAGCTCGAAGCATGAGGCCCCGATGACCTGCCCTTATTGCCACAACGACTGGGTTTGCACCGGGATGCTTATGGTCGCAACGCTGGTGCTCTTCGCGTGGCTGGTTATCTCCAGCAAGAAGCTGATCGAGCTCGAGCGCGAACGAGACGCGTGCCAGAGCCAAGCGGATTACTGGCGCCTGGAGTGGGCGAACCTGGCGCGGCTCAAGCTGAGGCGGGATCCTTGATGGCCACGTGGGCAGCACCAGAGAAGCGAGGACCCGGCGCCGACCGCGCCGTGCACTACGTCTCGGGCGGCAACGCCCGGCGCACGGCGTGCGGCATGGTGCGGTTCGACCGTCCGGTACGCGAGATGCCGGGCTTCGACGCCGCCGGCGACTTCGGCGCCGTGGATCGGGACTACGATTTTCCGTTCCACCGGTGCGGGCGCTGCGCCGACTGCTGGTTGGAGCCAGCCAGGTATGCTCCGCGGCGGGGGCCGCGCGGTCATGACCTGCACGTGTTCCGAGGCGATTAGGAGACAGCCCAGCGATGATCATGACGGCGACTGACTTTCGTTTGCGCATGCGGGACATCGCGGGTACGTTCCGCTACACGGCCCCCGATGCTTTTTGGCATACATGGGCGGACTTGGTTGCCCCGCTATTGGCCCAAGCGGCAGCAAGCGCCCCCGATGTAGAGCTAGATAAAGAACTCGCGCGGGCCGACGCCGTGGTCAAGTTCCGGGGGACGCACGAGGCGTGCGAGGAATGGATTCGTTCCTTCGAGTGACAATGAAATGGTGACGACCGATCAGCTCGTGGCTCACCTCGTGGGCGACTTCATCGCGCAATCCGACTGGATGGCCCTGAACAAGTCCAAGCGATCGCTGCCGTGCGCCGTCCATTGTCTGATCTACACGGCTTGCTTCGCTGTGTTCCATCCATCCCCAGCGGCACTAGGGGTCATCTTCGGGACGCACTTCCTGATCGACCGCTTCGGACTGGCCCGCTACCTGGTCTGGCTCAAGAACTGGCAGAGCCCGGACGGCTATAAGCCGTGGCGCGAGTGCGCGGCGACCGGCTACTCGGACGACCGGCCGCTCTGGATCACGGTTTGGCTCACGATCGTGGCCGACAACACGCTCCACCTGCTCTGCAACGGCGCGGCATTGACCTGGTTGTGAGGAGTCAACAATGGCATCAGCCGAAGAGGTCGCCTTTGCCAGTGGCCAAAGGTCTGCCTGGCAAGGAATGCTCCGCACGGCCCTTCGCGAGCTTGGCTATGCGGACGCTGACGCCAAGGCGGTCGCGTGGGTCAACGAGCGGATGGATGCGATCCGGGTCCTACGTGAAATCTGTGCCGAGCATGGTGACAACGACTGGCCGGACGATGCGTACCTGAGCGAAATCATCGACAAGCATTTGGGCAAGCACCTGGACGAGGACCCATCGTGAAGAGTGCAGTTGCTGCCAAACCATGGCCCCGCCTCTCCGAGCAGCTCACCGGTCCCCGGCAACCGGACCACTGTCAGTCGTGCGGCGCCGCTGCCGGCCCGAACCTCGCGCGTTGGATCGAACACGATGACCAAGACCGGCCCGAGCCGGTCGTGATCGTGCTCTGCACGCCGTGCTCGGACAAGCTGGTAGAGGCGCACGCGCGACTCTATGACCGCTTGGACCGGAACGTGCCGTTTCCCGGTTGCATGAGCGTATGCCTCGACTGCCGCTTCCGCGATCACGTGCGCTGCACGAGCACCGCGGCGAAGATCAACGGCGGGCCGGGGCTCGACTACGAGTTTGAGGGCGGCCAGAAACCCAGCGGGGCGCACGTGGACTATAGCGACAAGAAAGGGCGGCGCTGCGGGCGATGGATGACCATCTTTCCGGCACGCGTGTCTGTTTGCTCGGGGAAGGAACCGATACCGGAGGGAGCGACGGATGCAAAAGATCATCAGCCTCTTCCAACGCAATTATGACGGCGACCACCTCGTGCGGAACGAGGTCGTGGCCGGCGCCGAGTGGGTTCTTGCTGGCGAGGGCGTCGCCACGCGCAAGTGGGACGGAACGTGCTGCCTCGTGCGCGACGGGAAGCTCTACAAGCGGCACGAGGTGAAGCCGGGCGGCACGGCGCCGCCGAACTTCGAGCCGGCAAATGAGGTCGACCCGAACACGGGGAAGCAACAGGGCTGGGTGCCCGTGGAGGACGGGCCGGATGACAAGTGGCACCGCGTGACCTTCGAGGCGCATCAGCAGGGCAGTCCGCTCGAGGATGGCACGTACGAGCTGCTCGGGCCGAAGATCCAAGGGAACCCCGAGGGGTTGCCGATTCCCTGCCTGTCCCGGCACGGCACGACGATCCTTGACCCGCATCCACCGCGTGACTTCGACGGCATCCGAGAGTACCTGCGCACGGCCGGGATCGAGGGCATCGTGTGGCACCACCCCGACGGGCGCATGGTGAAGGTCAAAGCGAAGGATTTCGGCATCAAGCGCCCTCGCCCGTAAGAGATGCCCTCTCCCACCTCCCTATCCCTGGCTCTGCTGCGCCGGCACGGCTACACCGCGGCCGTCGTCGAACGCTGGATCCCGATGGCCGCGCCGAAGGGGGCACCACTACCGGGCCGACGCCCCGCGCCCGGCATACGCCGCGACTTCTGCGGCTTTGGGGACATCCTGGCCTTCCGCGCCGGAGAGGCAGGCGCGCTTGCGATCCAAGCCACGAGCCGGAGCAACCAGTCGAGCCGCGTGAAGAAAGCGAAGGCCCAGCCGAGCCTGTACGAGTGGCTGGCGGCATCGAACCGCTTCGAAGTATGGTCCTGGAAGCTCGAGGAGAAGCCCGGCCAGCGCCCGCGCTGGAAACCCCAGCGAACGCCCGTCGTGCTGACCGAGCTGCCGGCGCCGGCGATCGTGGATAAGAAGGGGCAGCAGCACATGCGGTGGGATTGACCGCTCTTTTCTGGCTCGTTTTTCAGGGGTTTTCCGGGTCAGAAAAAGAGGTAGGTCTCCCTCCAACGGTTGACGCGCAAGAAACTTTCCGCGCCACTGTTCAGTTTCTGGCCATCATCCGGTGAGCAGCGAGCGCGCAAAAGAAAGCAGCCCCAGCGTCTTTTTTAGGCTGGGGCTGCTTTCGTTCCTGAGTGGGCCATCACCCGGCGAGCTCAATCGCCGGGCGGAATGCCTGTCACGCCAATCTCGTATAGCACTTCCTGTACCACGGCCGCGTCGTCCGGGCGCCTACCGACAGACAGGTAGATCTGGCTGATCGTGTACCCCTCGAGCACGAGGTGACGGACCAGCCTCCTCAGGTGCTCGACCTCGGGGTCTCGCTCAGGATAGCGTCGGCGCGGCGCGAAGTGTCCGGGGTTCCTCTTCCTCTTTTTCGTCATCCGCCTTCTGCGTGCGCCGGGCCGGCCGCCTCCTGGAATAGGGGGGTGCCGTACCAGGGCGTGATGTGCACGCGGCCGCCGTAGCCGTTCACCAAGGCCAGGCCGTCGATCCCGTCGGTGGCTGGGCCCTGCGCAAGCACATTCGGCCGCAGCTCGTGGAGCAGCCGATGCGGCCCGTAGTCATCCATCTCGATCACATAGTCGACGCAGCCGAGCGAGGTGAGGGCCGCCATGCGGTCTCGACAGGAGAGCCGCGGCGCGTGGCCTTTCCTCTCTTCGGCCGACAGGTCGGAGTGGACGGCGACGACGAGGATTTCGCCCTCCTGGCGGCACTCCTCGAGGCAGCCTGTGTGCCCCGCGTGGATCCCGTCGAACACGCCGTGGGTGAATACGATCGTTCGGCCGAGGCTCCGCGCGATCACGAGTTCGTCCTCGAGCTCAGGCTGGCTTACGATTTTGCGCCGCGGCCCGGGCCGCTTGCCAGCGCCGGAGAAAGGGGCCGGCGGAGCGCCATGCCCCCTTTCCGTCTCGCCGGGCGTGCCCTCGGGCTGATAGACGTGCAGGCCGCCGTAGCCAGCGGCGTCGCTCGCGAGGATCGCCCCGCTCTCGGCGCAGATGTCGTGGACGACCTGGGGGGGGTGCTGGGGGGCGAGCTCGCGCTGGAGCTCGGCGAGCGTAACCGGCTGGCAGACGACGCGCTCAGCCTGCATGGTGCCGACCCTGACGGCGAGTGCCGTTGCCTCCTCCCAGAGCAGCTTTGCCCGGTGATTGCCGTCGATCGCGCCCAGACGGGGTGTGTCCGCCATGGCCAGGCCGAGCACGGCGAGGACCTGGTCGCCGCAACCGGTGGGGTCGGCGACGTCCAGTCGCTTGGTGATGATGTGGGTTGTGACTGCGCCGCGGGCCTTGCAGAGGGCGCCCGCCGCACCGCGCGTCACCACCACCACGCCTAGGTCGAAATCATTCAGTATGGCCTCCGCATCCTCCTCAGGATCGCCCTCGCTATCAAGCACCAGTTGGGCGTCCTGGGCGGCGCACTTGAGGCAGTCCGCGCCGCCGTATTCGGGCAAGCGCCACGGGCTCTCCAGGTCGCTCGGTGCCGGCGCGTCGACGATCGTCAGGATGTTGTGTTTGCGCGCGACGCGGATCACCAGCTCGATCACCTCCGGCGCCATCGTCCCCTTGCCGTAGTCGCTCACGAGCACAATCTCGTGCTCCGGGATCAGGAGCTCCAGGGATTGGAGCAAGAGGTCGAGCGGTCGCCCCGTCACCGGCTCGCTCGCTCCCGCGTCACAGCGTAGCACGAGCGCCGGCGTTCGGCCGGGAGCGTCGGCCAGGAAGCGGTACGTGGCCGGGGTGCAGCGCGTCGGGTCGGGAACGAGGTTGGGCCTGATATCGAGGCCGTGGATCGCGGCCATCAAGAGCCCGCTCGTGTGGTGAAGGGCATAGATCAGGTCGCCGGAGTCGGGCTGCACGCCGATGAGGCCGGCGAGCGTGGGCTTGCCGCCGAGCGCGGCGATCATGCCAGCCACGTTCGCGGCCATGCCCGGCATGACGCTGTGCTCGCGCATCGCGAGCAGGGGCACGCTGGCCGCTTCGGGGGCGAAGCCGTTACAGCTGCCCTGCACCCAGACGTCGATCCCAACGTCTCCGATCACGAGCACGCGGCGGCCTGAGAACGCATCGAGCAGATCGTGCATTGGCGCAGTCCTTACGACGGGGTGGCTCTCAAGGGAACGTGCGCCTTGGGGATGGGCTGATTAGAATATGGCGGCGCGACAAGCGGATAGACGGGAAACCACCCGGAAACAGCGCGTGTACGAGCGACCTTACTACCTCTGGCGGCTCCTGGTCCTGGCCTCGCCGCTAAAACCCGCGCTCTTGCCACTTCTCAGGGATTCACGACGCGGAAACCGTCCAACGTCCATTTCCCCGGCCGGCGCCGGAACCCGGTCACGAGGCTGCGCAGGAACTCGCAGAGCGGGACGAGCTGGAGCCGCGGCAGGGCCGAACGCGGGATCGGTCCCCACTTGGGTGGGGTGAGTGGGCACGACTCGTGGGGCAGCCGCAGCTTGTGGTGCGTCGAGCAGCCGCACTTCTTGCACGTCGCGCGCATCTTATCCCAGAGCTCGCAGCCGCCACACACTTTGACGCGTGCGCTATAGATATCCTCGGTCGTGATCGGGAACCCGGCGAGCGACCACTGGAGCATCGACCGGGTGAGCGAGTAGGCGCGCTTCCACCACGGCCACGAGGCCTCCCCGCCCTCCCCGGTGGCGAAGCGCTGGTATTCGCTCAGCGAGCCGGACGGCCGGACCGATTCGTGCCGATCCAGCTGGCGCAGGAAAGATGCACGCGTGATCGGCCCGTCCTCGGGCTTCTCCAGAACCATTGTCTCGGCGCTCATAGGAATCCTCTCCGCTTGTTGCTTGTCTATGTATACATAGACAGGATCAGGCCGCGCTCTTTGCGGCCTCTGCGCGTGCCTCGTCCCCGAACACGCCGTGAGCGTCCGCGATGCGCAGGAGCTCGTCCTTCGGCACGCCGCGCTCGGACGCGCGCAAGAGCGCGCGCTTCGCGAGCTCGTGGTGTCCACACTCGACCAGCTTACGCACCGCTTCGTCGCGCGAATGCGGAGCTGGCGTCGGGCGAGCGCCCTTTTGGCGTTTGGGCGTGCGCAAGGACGATCCCGGCTTGATCCGCGCGGGCGCCCACGCGCTCCGCGGATCGTCGTCGTGCAACGGATGCCCGGCCCGCGTGCTGAGCGCGCCCGCGGCAATCCTCACGAGTTCACTCTCGGGCCCCGCAGCTGGCAGGACGTCGGCTGTCGGATAGCCGCGGTGCTGCGCGATGCACCGCTCGCAGCAGCCGCGGTTCACCAGGTGCGTCCAGCCCAGGTACTCGGAGATGAGCTCGCAGGCGGCGACCTCGACCATGTTGCCCTCTTTGGTCTTGATCGCCGACGGCATCGCCCGGCGCCTGTGCGGACACCCGTCCGGGGTCGGGCCCGAAGCTGGGGATGGATTCGCGAGAATCGGCAATGTTAGGGCGTCGTCGGTCATGGCGGTCCTGGATCGGTTTCGATGGTTACGTGGCAGTCGTCCCAGTCGTATTCGTACTCGCAGTCGCACGGCCAGATGCTGCCGCCGGCCTTGCAGAGGTCCGTGTCGGGCGGGTCGTGCACGTCGCAGCCGCCCGATCCACAGCACTGGAGGAAGGCGTAGTGGCAGTAGTATGTCGGCGCTGTGCACTTAATCTTGGTCTGGCCGTCGTCGTAGATCACCGTGCCCGAGATGTCGCAGGCGATCGAGACCGT
This sequence comes from Planctomycetia bacterium, assembly GCA_041487215.1. Classification (GTDB taxonomy): domain Bacteria; phylum Planctomycetota; class Planctomycetia; order JALXBF01; family JBGPMX01; genus JBGPMX01. The sequence continues at coordinate 11,613 of JBGPMX010000044.1, forward strand.
TGGACTGCAGCACGAGGTAGAGGTGCAGCAGCATTCTGTCACGTACGCCTCCGAACCAGGCCACTCGCCGATCCCGCAGCCTGGCACCGTGCAGCAGGCGCCGCCCGACCCGCGGTCGCAGCACTCACAGCATCGTTTGGAGATCGTCCAGCCACCGATCAGCTTCGACCCGGGGATCATGCGGACGCGCAGGCGCTCCTTAATGAGCTTGTATTTGATCCGATTGTTCGGGTTCGGTGGCGGGCAGATCTCGGTGGTGATGTAGAAGTTTGTCAACATCCAGGTCGTCGGCCCGCACCCCGTCGCGTCGCCGTCGGACTCGGGCCAGATCGGTGACAGGTGGTCGTCCTGGCCGTGGCTGTCGGTGAAGATGTTTGAGATTTTCGCGACGCAGCCAGCCTTCGGCCCCACGATGTTGCCGGTGTATTTCGTGAGGTGGATCGGCGCAAACAAAACGCCCTTGTATGGGATGTCTGGGCGGCGCTTGAACGGCTGGTCCTGGCGGGACCAGTCGTCCGAACCGGAGACCAGGCACTCGATCGGATCACTGCTCCCGCACTCAGGCGCTCCGCCCTCGTCGTAGATCGTGCCGGGCGGGACGCACCAGGCCTCCAAAGAGATTGATACCCCGCCCCCGCCCCCGCACAACGCGTCCGTGGCGAAGAATACGAAGCGCGGTTGGGAATTCCGGCCGGCGCTCGAGTGGAGGTGATCCGTCTGGCCGTGCGCATCTTTCCAGATCCACATGCCGCGCGCCAGGCCGTCGAGTACGCCCACCACCAGGCTCTCGAACATAACGCCCTTGGTTGGTTTCTTCTTGGGGTCCTCGGGGCAATAGGGCGCGTTCTGCCGATCCCAGATCCCTTGGAGGACCCGGCGGAATCCGTCGATCATCGGCAGGAATCTTGAATTACAGATTGCCATACGCTAAATCTGGCAGCAGTCAATCGTCTCCCTCTTGCCCTCCAGGATCGTGATCCCCGGTGGGAAAAGGATCGTGCGGAAGAAGGGCGTCGCCGAGCAGGAGACGCCCTCCGTGAGGGAGCAGCTGAAGTCGCAGATCGACACGAGCGGGACCGGCTCGCACGTCGGCTGTTGCAGTTTGTCGAGCTGTCCGTGCGAGTCATCGAACGGGCGTCCCGCCTTGCCGCGCCGCTTCTTAGGGTCGTCCTCGCCGTCCTCGCCCCCTGGGTGCGTGATCACGATCAGCTGGGATTGGACGCCCTTGGTGCCCACATGCGGGGCGCGGAGCTGCTGATTCGGCCGTTCGCCGCCGCGCACCCAGTCGCATTCCGGCGGCGGGCACTCGACAAAGAAGTTCCGGCACGGATTGGGCGTGCATGATACGCCCTCCCCCCCCCAGCGGCCGCAGTTGTGGAGGCAGTCATCCTCGCTCTTTGCTTGCACGCAGGTGCCGTCGGGCTTGCAGCAGGCGCCGGGCGGTCTGGGGAGAGGCGGGTGCTTGAGACAATCGTTGATGCACCGGCCATATTCGTCCAGGCAGCCCGCAGGGTTGGGTGGAGAGCTCGTGTTGTCGCAGACGCAAAGTGCGTGCACGCAGAGCGCCCAGCAATCTGTTGCGTCGTACGGTGGGCAGCATGCGGCCCCTTCGACCGCACATTCGGTGCTGTCACCACGATAACTACCACCCAAGAGCCCGCAGCCAGTCGCGGTAGTATCGAGGCAGGCCCCGTCGTGGCAACAGGCGCCGGTGGCCGTGATCACCACGTCATCGCCGATCGACGCCGTGATCCACGGCTCAGGGGCTGAAGACGGCACGCTCTGAGTCCTCCTCGTTCGCGTGGTTCATATCCATGATCCACTCGACGCGGTCGACGCACGGGTTCGGATCGCACACGGTGCCGGCGCCCATCCACGTCGCGGGAGATATGCACTCGAATTCCCAACTCAGCTTGCAGAAGTCGGCCGTGCAGCAGGCGCCTACCGGCAACGTGTCACTGTCGATCGAGCCGAACGGGTCGGAGATGGAGACGGTGAGCGGCCCGAGCGGCGCGCCCGGAGGAATCGTCGTGATCGACGCGTCCGGCGCGGGCTTCTTAAAAATCTGAATGATGAGCGGATTGATGGGCCCTTGGGAATTGTGGCTCGCGCAGTTCACGTCCTCAATCTTGAGCGGCTTCGCGTCCTTCTTGCGCTTCATC
>JBGPMX010000045.1:0-13662 GCA_041487215.1 Planctomycetia bacterium
ATCTGCATGTCGAGGATGGCAATGCGGTAGGGGGTTCCGTCGCGGGCGGCGGCGCGGAGCCGGTCCAGCGCCTCGTGCCCGGACGCCGCCGCGTCGCTGGCGATCCCCCAGGCGGAGAGTTGCTGGGTGAGGACCTGCCGGCTGGTGGCGTTGTCGTCGGCCGCGAGCACGCGGAGCCCGAGGAGAGGCTGCGGGACGGTCGGCGGCGCATCGTCCTCCCCGGGCTGCTTGCCCAGCCGGACCGTGCACCAGAACGTCGAGCCCTTGCCCTCGTCGCTCTCGACGCCGATCTGGCCCCCCATCAGTTCGCAGAGCCGCTTCGAGATGGCGAGGCCCAGGCCGGTGCCCCCGTACTTGCGGGTCGTCGAGGAGTCGACTTGCGAGAACGACTGGAAGAGCCGGCCGATGCGGTCGCGCGGGATGCCGATCCCCGTGTCGCTGACGCTGAACCGCACCAGGGCGTGTTCCGCGGTCTGCTCGGCCACGCTGGCGCGCAGCACCACCTCGCCGTGGTCGGTGAACTTCACGGCGTTGTTCACCAGGTTTGTGAGGATCTGGCGGAGCCGGCTGGGGTCGCCGCGCAGCCGGGGGGGCACGGCCGGGTCCACCAGGCAAGCGAGCTCCAGCCCCTTCTCTTTGGCCTCGTGGGCGCCGAGCTCGACGATGCCCTCGATCGCCAGCCGGACATCGAAATCGATCGTCTCCAGGTCCAGCTTACCGGCCTCGATCTTGGAAAAGTCGAGGATGTCGTTGATCAGCCGCAGCAGCATGACCGCGGACGTCCTGGCCATCCGCACGTAGCGGTGCTGCTTGGTTTCGAGGTCGGTGTCGAGCAGGAGCTCGGTCATGCCGATAACGCCGTTGAGCGGCGTGCGCAGCTCGTGCGACATGTTGGCCAGGAAGTGGCTCTTGGCTCGGTTGGCGGCCTCGGAGGCGGCGCGGGCGACCTCAAGCTGCTGCGACTTGGTGGCCAGCTCGACGGCCTGTGCCTCGAAGCGGTTCTTGGCGTTGAGGATCTCCTGGTTGTAGCGCTGCAGCTCGGCCTCGGCGCGCATGAGCTCCTGGACCTTCCGCTCCAGAGTGCCCAGGTAGCTGCGCGCGGAGGTGGCGAGATCGACCTTCTGGGCCAGCGACTGCGCCAGCTGGAGCACCTCGATGGCGTCGAACGGTTTCTTGAGGATGAGCAGGTCGCCGGACTTGCCCAGCTCGCGGGCGATGTCCTCCCAGTCGTAATCGGAGAACGCCGTGCAAATGACGCACTGGAGGTCGGGCACCTCCTTCCAGAGCTTCTTGATGGTCTGGATGCCGTCGCTGCCGGGCGGCATGCGCACGTCGACGAAGGCCATGTAGTAGGCCTCGCCGCGTCGCGCCGCCGCGACGGCCATCTCGATGCCCTGCTCCCCCTGGTAGGCGGAGTCGATGGAGACGTTGAGCAGGAGGGTTTCGCTGCCCGAGCGCGGGGTCCGCTCGCTGCCGAACAGGTCGGCTTCGAGGCTGTCGATCTCCGAGATCTGCGCGCGGGCGCTCTCGAAGACCTTGTGGAAATCCGTGTGGATGTCCTTGTTGTCGTCGATGACCAGGATCTTGCGGGGGCCCGGCGCGGCACCCTTCCTGGGGGGCGTGTCGAGGCTCAGTTCAGGCATACGCAGCTTTCCTTGTTGACCGGATCGCTCTCGGCGCTCGCCGGTTCGTGGCGGAGCGGGAACTCGATGGTGAAGGTGGCGCCCTTGCCGACCCCCTCGCTGGCGGCGCGGATCGTGCCTCCCATCTCGGCCATCGCGTTGGCGGCCGAGTGCAGGCCGAAGCCGTTGCCGTTGCGTTTCGTGGTGAACCCGTAGTTGAAGATGCGCTGCAGGTTGTCCGGGGCGATGCCGCGGCCGACGTCGCAGACGATGATCCTGACCCGCGCGCCGTCGCCCTTCTTGATGCGAACAGTCAGGAGCCGCCTCGGGCAGTCGTGGCTGACCATCGACTCCGCGGCGTTCTTGAACAGGTTGTCCAGCACCTGCACGAGCTTGGACTTTTCCAGGTTGGCCAGCGGGATCTCGTCGAACTCGCGGACCACCTCGACGCGGTGCTTCGCGAACGACTGGCTGTGCATCACGAGGATGTCGGCGACCAGCGAGCGCAGGTCGACCTGCTCCTTGAACGAGACACGCCGCGCGTAGTTCTGCTGCGCCACGATGATGCTGCGGATGTGCTGCACCTTCTCGTTCAGGAAGTCGAGCTCGCCGAGCATGTCCTGGCGTTCGCCGACGAGCGTGGACGAGAGCGTGCTGAGGTACTCGGCCATCTTCCTGCCGCGCTCGTCGGTCTTGAGGAAGACATCGAGGTCGCCGAGGTGTTCCTTGATCATGGCGGCGACCTTGGCCAGCCCGTCGATCCTCGAACGCCGCAGGCGGTCGCCCAGCATCGTGGCGGAGATGTTCACGTTGTTGAGCACGTTGCCGACGTTGTGGATCACCCCGGTGGCGATCTCGGTCATGCCGGCCAGGTGGGCCATCTCGACCAGACGCGCCTGCGTATCCTGTAGCTCCTTGACCGCCGCCTCGAGCTCCGTGTTGCGCTGATCGAGCTTGCGGTCCAGACTGCGCAGCCGGAGCAGGGAGCGGACCCGCGCGCGCAACTCTTCGGCGTCGAACGGCTTGACCAGGTAGTCATCGGCGCCCGTGTCCAGTCCCTCGATCTTCATGGAGCGGTCCGCCTTGGCGGTGAGCAGCACGAAGGGGATGCGGGCGGTGGCCGGCTGCCCCTTCATGCGGCGGCAGAACTCGTAGCCGTCGATCTGCGGCATCATGACGTCGGAGATGATCAGGTCGGGTAACTCACGCTGCGCCGTCTCGATCCCCTCGGCGCCGTCGCGTGCGAACAGCACGCGGTAGGTGTCTGAGAGAATGCTGCCGAGCAGCGCGCGGATCTCGGGGGTGTCATCCACGACCAGCACTTTGGCGGCGCCCGGCGCGGCGCTGCTCTTGCCGGCTACTTCGGACGTGGGATCCTCGGCGCAGGTCACGAGGTCTGCGAAGCGCGAGAGGCGGCCGAGCGTCCGGGTCTTGGGCTGCGCCGATGGCTCCGCGGGCGGTTCGGTGATCGGCAGCTCGAACGAGAGACACGATCCCTTGCCCAGCTCGCTGTCCACGCACACGCGTCCGCCGTGCAGTTCGACCAGCTCCTTGACCAGCGCCAGGCCGAGGCCGGTGCCGGAATACTGCCGCGACGCGGACCCGTCGATCTGCACGAACCGCTCGAAGATCTTGTCGTGGTTCTCGCGCGCGATGCCGATACCGGTGTCGCTCACCGCCACGCGCACGACGTTGCCGTCCCGCACCGTCTCCACGCGGACGCTGCCCCCCGCGGGGGTGAACTTGAGCGCGTTGGAGATGAGGTTCGTGATCACGGACTCCACCTTCTCCTCATCCGCGCCGATCACCGGAACGGTGGGGTCGCAGTCCGCGCGCAAGTTGATCTGCCGCTCGACCGCCAGCGGCGAGGCGGCGGCGACCAGGTCGCGCACCAGCGCGTTCAGGTCCAGCCCGGAGCGGTTCAGCCGCGCCTGGCCCGCCTCGAGCTTCGAGAACTCGAGCAGGCGGTTGATGAGTTCCAGCAGGCGGCGGCCGTTGATCCGCGCCACGTCCAGCATGTACCCGATGTCGGACGGCAGGCTCTGCCCCTGCTTCTCCATGAGCTGCTCGATCGGCGAGAGGATCATCGTGAGCGGCGTGCGCAGCTCGTGGCTCACATTCGAGAAGAAGTCGGTCTTGAGCCGGTCGTATTCCTGCAGTTGGCTCAGCGAGCGCTGCAGCTCCCGTTTGTTCTTGGAGAGCTGCCGGGTGCGCCGCTTGACCTTGTGCTCGAGGTTGACGTTCAGGTCGCGGATAGTGTGGTCGTTCTGGTCCAGCTGGCTCACCATCGCGTTGAACTGCCGCGTCAGCGTGTCGATCTCGTCGTTGCCCGTTGGCGTGAGCCGCTCCGAGAGGCTGCCCTGTTGCACCCGCTTCATGGCCTCCACGAGCGTGCCAACCCGCGAGGAGACCGAGCGGGCCAGGACCGTCGAGAACGCCAGGCCGACCGCCACCGCGGCGAGCGTGATATAGGTCGTATGCGCCCGGAGGCTCGTGACCGCCTGCGTCTGGTTCTCCGGGTTCTGGATGATGTCGGAGGCCCGCTGCTTGGCCATCGTGCCGATCATCAACGCCGTGGTCAGGATGATCAGGCCGAAGCAGACGTTGAGCCGCGTGCGCAACTTGCTGGTCGGCAGCGCGTCGAACGTGATCGGCAGGTTGTTCTCGAGCAGCCAGCGGACCACCGGCTGCATGCAGTGCACGATGAGGAAGTAGGTCGACATCAGCGCAATCGCGGTGCCCATGAAGGCGGCCAGGCTGATGTTGACCATCACCGGCAGCGCGGCGCCGTCGACCAGGCGCAGGCAGATCAGCAGCGGCACCAGCGTGCTCGACGGCACCAGCCACGCCTCCTGCATGTGGTGGCGGCCGGCGAACAGCACCGCCTCACGCCCGGCGCGCGCCGCCAGGTCGTCGCTCACCGGCATGCCCTGCTTCAGGCTGCGCAGCACGGTGCGGAGGTTCCGCGTCTCCCACATGCCGAGCACGACCGTGAGTGTGACCGCGAGCGCGACCACCGCCAGCGCCATCAGCTCAAAGTGGTAGCGGATGACCGGCGGCAGCGTGAGCGTGAGGTTGACGTAATAGAGGACGAGCAACCCGCCCACCGACCCGAAGAAACGGGTCGCCACCATCATGAGCAGCACGTAATGGTGGCCCAGCTTTCGTAGGAGTCGCTCGGTCATGCGGCATTCACCTTTCTGGCGTCCGTGTCCGCGGGCAACGGGGGGGGCTCGGGGTGGGTGCTACTTGTAGCCGCGGCTGCCGAGGTGCAGGCAGATCAGTCGCTCAAGACCGGCCACGAGGTCCAGCACATCGAACGAGCGGATCGCCGGGCGACGCGAGATCAGGAAGCAGCGGTGCTCCTGCCAGCGGCGCAGGAAGTACTCCTCGTGCGCACCCCGCCGGACCCCCGCCTCGATCTCGGCGCGGTCCCCGGCCAGCAGCTGCTCGATGGTGACGTCGTTGTGCGCGAGCGCTCGGGCGAACACGCCGCTCGTGAAATCCTCCTCCCCGACCTCGCGCTGCCACGTCGTGGTCAGGTTGCCGATGCGCCCCATGCACTGGGCATTCCACACCACCTCGCGCACCCGGCCGATCTCACGCCGATCAAACGCGGGCGAGCACATCAGGTCGAGCGTCGAGGAGACCATCATGTGCATGTTGTGGGGCAGGTACAGGTCGTGCTCGACCAGGTTGAGCAGCGCCAGGTTCTTGTTCAGGAGCTGCGAGTACCGCATCACGTTGAAGAGCTGGAGGTAGTCATAACGCAGCAGCTCGGCGTGCTCCTCGTAAACGGGGTAACGCCGCGCGCGGCCGATGATTTCCTGCCAGAGCCGGCACGTGAATGCCGCGTACGCCTGCTTCTCCGGGGAGAACCCCGAGAAGTCCAGCGGCACGTAGGCGAACGGCAGGAGCAGCAGCCGCTCGAGCAGCTCGCCATCGCCCATGTGGTCCGCCACATCGTCCAGCAGGACGTCGAGCATGACCCCCAGCACCTTGGTGTCACACAGCTCGTCCCGCCGGGCCGGGTCCACGCACGGGAGCATGGTCACCTCGACCCCCTGGCGCGCCCATTTCCACAGGTAGGTATTGCGGCGGCCCACCTTCTCGTACTCGCGCGCCCAGCTTTCGAGCTCCGGGCTGAGCTGCTTGCTGAGCACCGGCGCGATCTCACGCTGGATCCGCTCCGGCGAAGGGGGGAACGCGTCGTCCTGCAGGGGGGGGTCGGGTCGGCGAGGCAGCGGGTGTATGGCAACACCCCGCTCGCCGCCTCGCGCATCTCCGAGCACCTCGCCGATGGCTTGCATATCTGCGTAACCTCCCTGATGTTCCGGTTGGGCGAACTAAGGGAATCTAGGTCACGCCCAAATCACCGGCAAATCGCCACGACCCGTGACGATGGAATTGGTGGCACCGGTGAAACGGCCGGCATGCCCTGGCGCGGGGGCCTGGTCCGCTGGTGCTCAGAATGCGTCAGAGACCGAACGGGCAGGATAGGATGGCTGGGGGTGCGGTAGCGGTAAACGCAGGGGATGTGCGGGAGGGCGCGGCGCGGTCCGAACGAGCGCACGAAAACGCCCCGAAAGAATCGGGGCGGTTCGGTCCATGGCGCTGATTGGATAGTGCGAGCGGCTGCTCAGAAGGTCAGCTCGGCCCGAAGAAACAGGCCGTCGTACGACATGATGTTCGCGTCGTCGGTCGGCACGTAGAAGCCGCCAAAATTGCCCCCCGACGCGCCGAGGTCAAACCAGGCCTGGAACAACCAGCCGGCGGACACGGTCAGGCAGTCGAGCACCCGGCACGATCCGCCGAGCTCGATCTCGGCGACCGGGATGGTCCGCGTGAAACTGGCGCGCTGGTCGCCGTTGAACCCGGGGAGCGTGGCCCCGGCCCGGACGTCCAGCTGGCCCACGAGCAACGACCCGGCCCCCTTCGCAAACAATGAGAAGCAGCTGTCGCATCGCGGCAGCCATCTCCCCTCGAGACCGACCCGGGGACCGGCCCCGATGAAGTCCGCGGAGTAGCGCACCGAGCTCACGAAACTCGACGCCGGGCCCAGCGTCAGGGCATCGTAGTCCTCGTTCACGTCCGCGATCCGCGCCCCCGCCGACCACTTGACTCCGAAGTGCGGGTTATTGAGCGCGATCGGCATCGTGAAATCGAAGTCGTACACGTTCGTCTCGACGCTGGTATTCGTGTGGATCATGTCGCCGAGCGTGGCCAGGTTGCCCAACGGATCGACAAAGATCTCGTTGGCTGCCTGCGGCACTCCGGTGGACGAGGCGTCGCCGTGCAGATGCGTGAACGTAAACTGAAGCTCAGCACCCGAGTCGAAGCGATACCCGGTGAACGCTCGCACCGATCCCTCGTAGCCGAAGTGCGAATTCGTTGCCTCCGCCTCTGTCACCAGCGGTGATGCGGATACCTGCGTGAGCTTGACGAACGCATAGGCCTCGCTGAAGTGCGGCCGGATGAACAGGAAATCGCTGCCGGCGTAGAAGCCGTGGTCTGCGCACCAGACCGGGCACACCGGGCTGCACGCCGGGCAGCCGGCCCCGCCACAGCTCGGGCAACCCTGCAGCCACGCTCCCGCGCTCGGGTTCGCGGCATTCCCATTCCCGGCCTGCGATGTGACGGTCGCGCTCGGGGCAGACAGCAACTCGGAACCGTCCTGGGCCCAGCCTCGCTGGGATACGATCATCGCGACAAGCACAACGCCGAGAGCCAGCTTCTTGGGAACACGCAGCATCATGCCAGACCCCTTCCCGGGCGCAAGACGATTTGCCAGAAGGACATCCGATGCGTTCTGGCCCGCGGTGCCGATCCCCGATCGACGTTGGGCCGATTGCTTGAGCTCTATATCGGCCGGAAAGAGAAGCAGATTGAGACTTTTGTGCAGAATCGTCAGAAGACGGGCGACCAACAAACTCACCGCAGTTTGACATGAATTCCGGGTAGTGGGTCAGTTTGAGAATCGACTCCCCCTTCCCCCCCTTAGCAAGGGGGGGACAAGGGGGGTATCAGCCAAACTGACCCACTACCGAATTCCGGGGCGGTGACGCGAGCGGTGCAATGGCGTGGTGCCTTCGAGGCAGCCCGTGCCGCGCTCGAGCAGGCACTGGGACTCTTTCCGAGATGGGAAGGCAGTGACGCTGGGGGAGACGAGGCCGGCCGCGCCATGTGCCGACACGCCCGTCAGTTCTGACCCGGCGGCCGGGACAGGGCTCCCGCGCGGCGGACGGTTTCCTGAACCGATTTCACGATTTTCTTGACCGACAGGCCGCAGGCGTCCATCAGGGCACTTTTGCTGCCGTGGTCGATGAACCGATCCGGAAGCCCGAGCACGGTGATCGGCCGGTTCACGCCGTGCGCGGCGAGCAGCTCCAGCACGGCACTCCCGAACCCCCCCTGTGCCGCGTGTTCTTCGAGGGTCACCACGCAGCGTGTGCTGCGCGCGGCATCCACCAGGAGTTCGGCGTCGAGCGGTTTGACGAAGCGGGCGTTCACCACGCGGGCGTGGAGGCCGTCGGCCTCCAGCGCGGTGGCGGCGTCGAGCGCGGCGCCGACCATGCTGCCCAGCGCGATCAGGGCCACGTCGTGGCCGTCGCGCACGAGCTCGCCGCGGCCGATGAGGAAGGGGGCCGCCGCCTCGGTCTCCTCGCCGCGCGGCGCCTGCCCGCGTGGGATCCGGATGGCGGTCGGGCCCGGGTGATGCAGTGCCAGGCGCAGCATGCGGCGCAGCTCGGGCGCGTCTTTCGGGGCCATGAGCACCATGCCGGGCAGGGGGCGGAGGAAGGCGAGGTCGAAGACGCCGTGGTGCGTCGGCCCGTCCTCGCCGACCAGCCCGGCACGGTCCAGCACAAACGTGACGGGCAGATCCTGCAGGCAGACGTCGTGCACCACCTGGTCGTAGCCGCGCTGTAGGAACGTGGAGTAGATGGCGACCACGGGGCGGCACCCGGCGGCGGCGAGGCCCCCGCCGAAGGCGACGGCGTGCTGCTCGGCGATACCGACGTCGAACAGCCGGTCGGGGAATTCGCGCGCGAACGGCGCCAACCCAGTTCCTTCGAGCATCGCGGCCGTGATGGCCACGACGCACGGGTCGGTGCGCGCCGCCTGCAGCAGCTCGTCGCAGAACACGGCTGAGTACGCGACCCCCTTGGCCGGCGACGGGCTCGGGGCCGCCGGGGCCGATGGCGACACGCCGTGAAACTTGGTCGGGTCGTGCTCCGCGGCCGCGTGCCCCTTGCCCTTCTGCGTGAGCACATGCAGCAGCGCCGGGTTCTTGCGCTCCTTAATCTGCTCAAACAGCGAGACGAGCAGATCGAGGTCGTGCCCGTCCACCGGGCCGAGGTAGGGCACGCCGAGCTCACCGAACAGGCCGCCGTCGAGGATCCGGCTCCGCGAGCGGGCGAGCCGGTGCGACAGCGCGCCGCAGCTGGGCGAGATCGAGAAGCCGTTGTCGTTCACGATGACCAGGAAGCGCGACCGCACGACCTCGAGGTTGTTCAGCGCCTCGAGCGACAGCCCCGCGCCCAGCGCACCGTCCCCCACGATGGCCACCACCCAGTAATCCTCGCCGCGCTGGTCGCGCCCGCGCGCCAGGCCGAGCGCCGAGGAGAGCGCGGTGCCGGCGTGTCCCGCCGTGAAGTGATCGTGCACACTCTCGCCGCGCTTGGTAAATCCGCTCAGGCCGTCCGGCTGGCGCACCGTGCCGAACCGGTCGCGCCGCCCGGTGAGCAGCTTGTGCGTGTAGCACTGGTTGCCGACGTCCCAAATGATCCGATCCACCGGGCTGTCGAACACTCGGTGCAGCGCGATCGAGAGCTCGACGGCTCCCAGATTGGTCGCCAGGTGCCCGCCGTTGCGCGACACCACGGAGACGATCGTTTCACGCACTTCCTGGGCAAGTGCCGGGAGCTGCGGCGCGGCGATGCGCTTCAGGTCTCTGGGCGATTCGATGGATGCGAGGATTCCGGTGCTCATCGGGGTCATCCCTTGATCGAAACAGCCGCGGCCGTGGCGGCCGCGAGGTTGAGTCGCTCCTGCATGATCGTCCAGAGCTGTTCCACCGTCTCCGCATCGTCGGGGAACGTCACCCGCGCGGCGAACCACCACGTCTCCCCGCCGCTTGCGCCGGCCAGTGCCTCCGCCTCACGCCGGATCCGCGCCATGGCGATCTCGGCCGCGACCCCGTCCGTGTTCGGCAGCAGGCAGCGCAGCAGGTTACCTTTTGCGCCCACCGTGTCGTGGAAGCGGAGACGGTCTTTCAGCCTGCCCCCAAGCTCGACAAGCGGTGAGAGGCTCGGGTCGGCGCGGTCGGCCTGGCCGACAGTCTCAGGGCGGGCGAGCGAGACCACGGAGAGCGGCTTGTCGTGCTCTCTGCACCACAGCCATTGCTCGTCCAGCCGTTTCAAAAAGACCGCTTCCGGCACGCACCCCATGCAATCCGGCTCGTCGGCCAGCGCGGCTTCGAGCAGCACCGCCAGCAGGCCGAGCCAGGTGCGGAGGCGCTCGGACTGCTGGACGCGGGGTTTCCGCGCGGTCGAGACCAGGACCACGCTGCCCCGCTCCGTGCCCCGGAAGAGAAGCGGCAGGGTCTGGACAGACTGACTCGCGTCCCGCTCGCCCCCCGCCCCTGCGGCGCACTGGCCGTGGCACGCGGAATCGATCGCGCGGCTCGCCACGCCGCGCACCGAGACGGCCGCCGCCCCCGTTTCCTCTCGGATACCCGCGATGCACCAGTCGATGGCGTGCTCGAGCTTGCCCGGATTGCTGATGTCTTTCAGCACATCCGACGGGCTGAGACGACGCGGCCTCGCGGATTTCTCTACCAGAGACATTGGACTTCTTGACCCCTGCCCGAGTGATGGTTTCCGAAGAGCGTCTGGCTGGCCCACCGAACGAGTGCCGGGTTGCTCCGGGCAGATGGCCTGAACGCTTCGACCGGGAGGCGGATCGTGGTAGGTCCGGCGATGCGCCGGTCCCGTGCGCCCACCGATCGGCGAGGCCTGGCGAGCACCAGAAGCCTAGGGCACACCCCGCTCGGCGGCAACCACGTGCCATGCGCGCGGCAAGGCTGACCGTCGCTTTAGCGGTTGGTCGGATCCCGCATCGCACACGAGCTTTGACGGTCGTGTCGGCGAGGCGTTGCGGACGGATCGGGACGGCCTGGCTCCTGACGGGCCCTTACGCTTCGCCTGACGGTCATGGGTGAGAATTGCCGGCTAGCCCAGCCCACTTGCCGTGCGTGACGGCACAAGGAGAGTCCCTGGTACTCTGGTAAGACGGCGCAGAGGGGAAGCCCGAGCTTGCGCGGCAGTCGCAGCCTTACGCGGCCCAGGACCAGGCGCCGTCGTGCAGCACGTCGTCGACGTCCGACGCGTGCGATTTCGAGCTCGGAGTGCTCGAGTTCGGACGGGCCGCGCAACCGCTCGCGGAATCCGGGCCTCGCACGTGCTGCGACGCGCCGTCGCGCGATTCCGCCGCATGCGTTGTCTCACGGTTACCCGCGGCGGGTGACGACGTGTTGCTCGCCACGCTGCTGCGGGGCAGCGGCACCGGCAGCGAACCGCTCACCACGAAGTGGACGGAGGTGTCGAGGCTGAACGCCGGAAAGAGGCCCACCATGCTCGTGCTCTCGAACCCCCCCTGGATATGCAGAAGCTCGAACACGCCGGTCGTGGCCACGATGGTGCCCACGCTGTGGACCAGCAGCTTGCCGGCCGGGGTCAGCCCCTGGATCATGGAAACATCGGCCGTGGTAATCGTTCCGACCGCGGCGGTGAGCGGGGCCGACCTGCCCTCGAGATCGGTGCCGGCGCTGACGGAGAAGCTGAAGTTGCCCACGCCGGTCGTTCCGATGAACTGGCCGTTCCAGAGCGTCGGCGTGAGGCTCTCCTGGTAGTGCCCGATCGTGTGCGCGTGGTTGTCCTGGATGTCGCCCGCCATGTACGAGGGCAGCCCCAGAGCGTCGAAGCGGATTTCCGTGCCCGTGATGTGGAGGTCAACACCGGCGGTGAAGGGAACGGGGAGCGCGGGGAAGCTGAACCCCGTGGCCGGAAGATCGCGTGTTTCCAGCGGTTCCGGTGCAAGAACAGGTCGTTTGGGCCGGGTCGACCGGCGAGTCATTGCGGGCATCGATGACCTCCGATGGGCGGTGTCGCAGAAAACGCGGACCGGGCGTGATCGGCGATCGGCAGTGATCGCAATTGCCCGATCTGAAGGGTTACTGGGAATCTAGGTCGGATCGGGGATCTTGTCAAAGCACGCCGCGCAGGAACCGGCCCGTGGCGCTGGCCTCGCACGCCGCTACCTGTTCGGGAGCGCCGGCGCAGACGATGCTGCCCCCCTCGTTCCCGCCGCCGGGCCCAAGATCGATGACGAAGTCGGCGGTCTTAATCACGTCCAGATGGTGCTCGATGATGATCACCGTGTTGCCTAGATCTACCAGGCGATGCAGCACGCGGAGCAGGTTCTCCACATCGGCGAAGTGCAGCCCGGTGGTGGGCTCGTCCAGCACGTACACGGTGCGGCCGGTGGCGACCCGGCAGAGCTCGGCCGCGAGCTTGATGCGTTGCGCCTCGCCGCCCGATAGCGTCGTGGCCGGCTGACCGAGCGTGATATAGCTGAGCCCCACGTCGGCGAGTGCCGAGAGCCGGCGTGCCAGCATCGGGAAGTTGTCGAAGAAGGCGAGCGCCTCGTCCACCCGCATGCCCAGCACGTCCGCAATCGATCGCCCGCGATAGAGGATCGCGAGCGTCTGCGGGTTGTAGCGCCTGCCCTGGCACGCCTCGCAGGTCACGTGCAGGTCGGGCAGGAAGCTCATGGCGATCTTGCGCATGCCGAGCCCCTCGCAGACCGGGCAGCGTCCGCCCCGCGTGTTCGGGCTGAATCGGCTCGTCTTGTAACCGCGCAGCTTGGCCTCGCGGGTGCCCGCGAAGATGCGGCGAATGTCGTCGAGCACTCCGACATACGTGGCCGGGGTGGACCGGGCCGAGCGTCCGATCGGCGACTGATCGATCTCGATCAGCTTGTCCACGTGCTCGGCCCCGAGCAGCCGGTCGTCGCTGCGGCCCTGCGGCTCGGCCGCCGCTCGCCCGCGCGCTGAGAACAGGTCGGCCGGCGGGGTTGCCAGCGCGCGGCGGAGTGCCGGCGCAAGCGTCTCGCTCACCAGTGAGCTTTTGCCCGATCCGCTCACGCCCGTCACGGCGATGAACGTGCCGAGCGGGAACGCCGCGTCGATTCCCCTCAGGTTGTGGGTTCGCACGTGGCCGAGGCGGAGCACTTTCTCCGGGTTGCTGCGGCGCCGAGCTGCCGGCCGCGCCACGCCGCGCTCGCCACGCAGGTACTGCGCGGTAAGCGAGTCGGCTACCGCGAGCACGTCCGCCGTCGGCCCGGCGGCGACCAGCTGCCCGCCGTGCAGGCCGGCGCCCGGCCCGAGATCGATGAGGAAGTCGGCCGCGCGCATCATCTGCTCGTCGTGCTCGATCACGATCACCGTGTTCCCCGCGTCGCGTAGCGCCCGGAGCGCGTCGAGCAACCGCTGGTTGTCCCGCGGGTGCAGCCCAATCGTCGGCTCGTCGAGCACGTAGCAGACGCCGATCACGCCCGATCCGATGTGCGCGGCCAGGCGGATGCGCTGCAGCTCGCCCCCCGACAGCGAGTTCGAGGGCCGGTCGAGCCCCAGGTAGCCGAGCCCCACGCGGTCGAGGAACTCGAGGCGGCTGTGGATCCCTGCCAGCAGCGGCCGAGCGACCGCGGCCCATTCCGCGGGGAACGCAACGGTTCCGAAGAAATCCCGCGCCCCCGTCACCGTGAGCGACGTCACTTCGTGAATGGCCCGACCCGCGACGGTGACGTGCCGCGACTCGAGCCGCAGCCGCGCGCCCCGGCACTCGGGGCAGGGGGTGCGGGCCAAGTAGGGGGCCAGGCCGGCGTCGAGCCGCTCGTCGTCGCTCTCCGCCCACGCGGACTCGAGCAGCCGCAGCAGCCCGGGGAACTGATCGACGCCCTGCAGCAGCAGGCGCAGCGTCTC
>JBGPMX010000046.1:0-13612 GCA_041487215.1 Planctomycetia bacterium
AGCACTCCACCCGACCACGCGCCGGCCGTGACGACCGTCGTCTCGGCAAGGTGCCGCGCGTCGGGAGTGCGAACGCCCCGCACGCGATCCCCGTCCGTCTCGAACCCGCAGGCCGGCGCGCCCGGGATCAGCCGCGCGCCTTCTTTCGCGCACGCCGCGGCCAGCGCCTTGAGATGGCGCGGGTTGCGCACCTGCGCCATGCCGGGAATGACATAGGCGACGCGGAAGGGACCGGCAAGCGACGGCTCGAGCGTGCGCACCTCGGCAGGCGTGAGCGGCTGCCAGGTGATCCCCTCCTGGCCGTGGTGCCCCGCGGCGGAGCGCAGCGCGTGCGCGTCCTGGTCATCGAAACCGATCTCGAGGCCGCCACAGCGACGGTAACCGTTGTCGATCCCCGTCTGATCGCGCAGCTCTTGCGAGAGCTCGGCGTACATCTCGGAGCTGGCGGCGAGCAGCTGGGCATACGCGGAGCGCGCCGCATCGGACCGGCCGGGGGGCAGGATGCCGGCTCCGGCGCAGGACGCCTCCTGGCCGAGCGCGCCGCGGTCGAGCACGGTGACACGGAGCCCGCTCCGCGCGCACGAGTACGCCACGGAAAGGCCGATCACGCCGCCACCGACCACGACCACGTCACTGGCACAGGAATGCTCCGGCATTTTCAAGGTACCTGGTAGGACCGGCGGCATGCCGAAGTTACTCGGGCCCGCATCGACGCTACCCACATTTTCCGGACACACATAAGATCTTAATCGGACGGCAGGGCGCAAGGAATTGCTTGCACGCGCGGCGGGTCGAGAATGGCGCCTCGACCTTGCGGAGACACTACAACGCACCGTCAGGCCAGTTCTCCAGAATTATCGCGCATGGCAGCGACGCACATCTACTGGCCGCCGGAGCGCTGGCGGCTCTTCGAACGAGCCGAGTAGCAAGGTAGGTCCGTCTCGAAAGGGCGCGCCGAAGCGGGACTCTTGGCGCGGCAGGACGGGTTCAACAGCTCAGAAGATCCCGAGCAACTTCTTGTGCCCGGCCAGCTGCTCGAAGTTGGCCGTCTGGATCTCTTCACGCCAGCCGTCGGCGTCGGGGTGATCCCGGCCGGTCATCTCCCGGAGCGACGCGCGGCAGCGGTAGCGCAGCGCGACGTCCGGATCGGCCAGCCCGGCCAGGAGAGCGCTAGCCGCCTCGCGGCTCGGCAGCGTGCCCAGCACGTCGGCCGCCACGAGCCGCACGTCGAGGCTCGAATCGGACTCAAGCAGCCGAGCAAGCTTCTCGGTCGCATCTCCCCCGCCGATGTGTCCCAGCGCTTTCGAGGCGGCGACACGCACGGCAGGATCCTTGTCCGACGCGGCCTGCTGGATGCCCACAAAGCCCTGCGCGGAGCCGAGCTTGCCCAGGGAGCGCACGAGCGTGATGCGCAGGTTCACGTCCGCCTCGGCGCTCAGGGCCAGCGTGAGAATGCCGGCGACCTCGTCGCGCTTCGCGTTGTCGCCGCCGAAGTGCTTGGGATCGCCCAGGTACTCGAAGGCACGCTGCCGATCCGCCGGATTGCGGCTCTCACGCACCACCGCCAGCGCGCCGGGGATCGAGGCGATCGGAACGGGCTTATTTTTGTCGTCGTGGCGGACGAAATACGAAGAGGTCTCGCAGCCGACGAGAGCGGCGGCAAGGAGCACGACGAGGGCAAGAACGAACGGGGATGCCGACGGGGTGGGCCAGTGCCCGACCGCCGTGCGGGGCCCGAAACTCCCAGTGCACTTGGTATTCCGCACCGTGGCCTCCCGCGCGCCAGGACGGCGCACGCGTTGCTGTTCCGAAGACGTAGGCAAGGACACGAGTTGCGGCGAGACTATAGCAAAGGGGTCGAAAAGGACAAGCTCAGTTGGCGACCCCGGACAGGAGCGATAACATGGACATAATGGGCTCCCTAGACTCGGCGATCCCCTCGGGGAAAGCTTTTCGCGCTCCGCCGGTTTTACCGCCCGTCTCTCCGGAGCGTCGCTCGAGCGAGGCTGCGGCGCGCGGCGCGTGCGAGAAGCCGAAGCGGCCGCGCGTCATGGCGGTGATGCCCGCCTATAACGCGGCGCTCACGCTGGAACGCACCATCAACGATATCCCGCCGGGCAGCGTAGACGAGGTGTTGCTGGTGGACGACTGCTCGCGCGACGACACCATTGCGCTGGCGCGCCGGCTCGGGATCCGCGTGATCGAACACCGCGCCAACCGCGGCTACGGCGGCAACCAGAAAACCTGCTACGCCGCGGCGCTCGAAACGAAGGCCGACATCATCGTGATGATCCACCCGGACTATCAGTACGATAGCCGGGTCATCCCGCACCTGGTCGGTTTCATCGAGCTGGGCATCTGCGACGTGATGCTCGGCTCGCGCATCCGCACGCGGCGCGAGGCGATCGACGGCGGCATGCCGCTCTGGAAGTACATCGCCAACCGCGGGCTGACCGTGTTCGAGAACGTCCTGCTCGGCCAGAACCTGGGCGACTTCCACAGCGGCCTGAGGGCCTACCGGCGCGAGGTGCTGGAGACGATCCCGTTCCAGAGAAACTCCGATGACTTCGTCTTCGACACCCAGTTCCTGGTGCAGTGCGTGCACTTCGGCTTCAAGCTCGGCGACGTACCGGTCCCCGTGCGCTACTTCAAGGAAGCCTCGAGCATCAATTTCCGGCGCAGCACGCGGTACGGCGTCTCGACGCTCGTCACCATCGCGCAGTTCTGGGCGCAGCGGTTCGGAGCCCGGCTGCCGATGTTTGAACGCAGCGCGGCGCAGGCGCGGCCGTAATGACGCCTCCCGCACCGCACGCACACGGCACCGTCACCACCCCGCACCCCCAACCCTTCTCCCCGCAAGCGCGGCGAGGGGAGATGTGTTGGACACCAAGGGAAGGACAGAGACTTCGGAAGTCAGTCGGGCGCCGAGACGAAGACTTCCGAAGTCTTCTTCCTCACACATCTGGCTGATACCCCCCCTGCCCCCCCTTGCGAAGGGGGGGACAAGGGTCGATGAATCTCTTGGCGCGTGCGCGCGGGGGGCGTCCGATGCCTCCTGACGTCGCAAACGGGGTGGGGACCGGGGCTCCGCGCACGGGCCGGCATGCTGCGGCACTGCCCGCCGTGGTCCTGGCCGGCGTGATCGTGATGGCGACCGGGCTCGCGCTCGGTCTGCACGCGCACTCGTTCCTGCACAACGCGCGACTCGGCCCGGCGCTCGTCTCCGAGGGGCTGTACAACGCGCTGCGGCGCTCGGCGGCGGGCGAGCTCGCGCTGGGCCGCGTGATCGGCCTGGCCGAACTTGCTGCGCTCGCCGCCTGGATCGGCGGCGGCCTCGCGGCGCGGGCCGCCGGCGCCGCCTGGCCCGACGCGCTCGCCCGCTGGGGACTGCGCTTTCTCTGGCTCGGCGCGCCGGTAACCGTCTTCGAGCTGCTCTGGACAGTCGGCGGATTCTTCTCCCAGGTCGGACAGGACAGCTGGATCGCGCGCGTCGCCGAGCTGTTGCCGTTCTTCAGCACCGTGGCGATCGCTGGTTTCCTGGCCAGCACCGCCCGGCTCGTCCTGGCGCATCCCGCGCTGGCCGGCGTGCGCCGCGTCCTGGGACATCCTGCCCTCGTCTGGTGCGCCGTGGCCTGCTACGCCATCACGTTCTCCACGCTCAGCATCCTGCAGTACCGAGCGCTGCTCGTGCCGCACGGCGACACGGCGATGTACGAGGAGCACCTCTGGAACGTGCTCCACGGCAAGGGCTTTCGCAGCCAGCTCGATGACGGCCGCCTTTTCCTGGGCGAACACCTCGAAGTGATCCACCTCGTGCTGCTGCCGATTTACGTGCTCGCCCCGTGCCTGCCGACGCTGAACATTTGCCTGAGTGCGGCGCTGGCGTCGGGCGCGATCGCCGTGCGCGCGATCGCGCGGCGTCTCACCGGATCAGGCGGCCTGGCGAACGCGCTGGCCTTCGCCTACCTGCTCTACTTCCCGCTCCAGTACCTCAACCTCGAAGCCTCGCTCAAGACGTTCCGGCCGGAGAACCTGGCGGTGCCGCTCGTGCTCTTTGCACTCTGGTGCCTGGAGACGGACCGGGTGCGCACGATGCTGGTGCTACTGGGTCTGGCGTTGCTCGCCAAGGAGGACTATGCGATCCCGCTGGCGGCGCTGGGCGTTTATCTGGCGTTAGGGCGTGCCGACCGTCCGTCGCGGCGCGGAGATCGCCTGCTGGGACTGGGGCTCTTCGTCTTCGGCGTCGCTTACCTCGCCTTCGTGCTCGGCGTCTTCATCCCGTACTTCCGGCAGGGGCCGCCGCACTACACGGCGTACTTCGCGGAGCTAGGCCGCACGCCGCTCGAGATTCTGCTCAACCTGCTGGCGCATCCGAGCAAGCTCACCGACCGGCTCGCGACATTCGACAATCTCCTCTTCGTGCTGATGATGCTCGTGCCGCTCGGCGGCGTGCCGCTGGCCGATGTTCGACGCATCGCGGTGCTGGTCCCCAGCCTGGTCTCCATTCTGGTCAGCCAGCTGGATGCGACGCACAGTCCGATGTTCCACTTTCACGCCCCACTGGTGCCGGTTTTGTTCTGGGCCGCCGCGGGGGGAATGGCGCGGATCGCGCGCAGGCGGGGCCTGGTGGGCGGATCAGCCGATGCGGCGCGGGAGGGACTCGCGGCGGAAACGCCGCCCGAACCGCGAGACGATGCGCGCACCGCGTCCCCCGGCCCCACGCCGTTGGATGGCGCCGACCGGACCGGCGCGGCGGCGCCGCTGAGCACACGGTGCGCCGGCCTGGGTCTCTTCGTGGTCGCCTGTGCGCTCGTGAGCGGGTTCTGGTTCGGCAAGTCTCCGCTCGCGCTGGCTTTTTACGATCCGCACATGGACATCCGCGGGTTTGGGCGAGCGCTGTACGCGCCGACAGGCCTGGGACTCGAGCGCGTGCGCCGGTTCGAGCAGGTACTGGCGGGCATTCCGGACACGGCTTCGGTGGCCGCGACGGATTTCGTGCGGCCGAGGTTCACGCACTACCGCGCGTGCCATCAGTACGGCGAGAACGGGCTCAAGTCCCACGTGCCGCCGGACTCGATCGACTACATCGTCGTCGACCTGTTCGGGCCGTATAGCAACTGGCTCGAAGGGCGAAGGATTCGCGAAGTCGAGGAGCACCCCGAGCACTGGGAGGTGGCCTACGATGATCCGTTCTTCCTGGTGGTGCGGGCGCGGCACGATCGCTGAGCGCAGAGAGAGAACTTGCGGGCGCCACGCGCCAAAGACATTGGAAGCCTGCGACGCGCGACAAGACTGCCGAAGTCCCGAGGGTGGGAAGGCGGGTCATTCGTCACGTTTAGGTTGGCAACTTGACATCGCCGCTTTCGGCAGACAAGTCGGCCAGAACACGTCCAGTTGGTCGATCCCAAATAGACGCAGCCCGGAACCTCCGGCACTGATCACGGCAAGGTCTCGTGTCCCGGATGCAGTTTCGCGCACAAAGACAAGGTGATTTCCGTCTGACGCCCACGCCGGATTGTATGAACGGAGGCAGCCTTCGGTCAGTTGCCTTCGGACCGATCCATCGAACGAGCACACGAACAACTGGTTCTTCCCGTCTACTCTAGCGGTGTACGCGATCCATTTGCCGTCCGGCGACCACACCCCCCCCAGAAAGTCTTCGAGCATTCGACTACTCACTTCCCGATCGCGGGTAAGACGACGGACGGATGAGTCGTGCACGCCGATACTGAACAGGTCGATGGTTTTCGGAACTCCGCCAATGATAAGCTCAGAAACCTCACCGTCGAAGATCTGTCTTCCGTAAAGGATCGTTCGTCCGTCCGGCGACCACCTCGGCGCAAAGACACGTGGTTCGTCCTCATGAATGATGCAATGGCGACCGCTCCCTCCCCGGTTTACAATCCATAGTCCGCCACACACGTACAGGATTCGTTCGCTGTTTGGTGCCCATACCAGCTCGCGTGCACGGCCAGGCACCTCAAAGGATGATAAGACTTGAGAGCCGCATAACTCCACGAAGCGAATAAGAGTGCCGTCCCGTGAGGCCTCGGTGCTTACGAGGCAGCGCCCGTCCGGGGAAATCTCAGGAAGGCCTTGCATTCGCGGCTCAATGGCGATCGCGTTAAAAGCTCGATCCAGGGTGAGAGAGCCAAGCCAAGCCTTACCGCGATCCGAGCCCCTTACAATCAACCTATGGTGCACGCTATCCCATCTGATCGGAAACGGCCATGCCGTTGCATGCAGATCGCCCGGACTCAACCTTCGTAGACCTTCTCCGTTCCACTGCACGCAATACACGGCGTGATCACGTGATCCAGCAACAAACGCGATCTGCTCGTAATGGTCGCCGACGGATAGGACGACTAATTCGAGGATAAGGCCCCACCAGAACATGGTTATGGCCGCTCCAGCAGCGCCTCTCGTTCTCTTAAGGGAACCACGCTATACTGTGTAAACCTCGCGTGCGCAGTCAGTTTGGGGCAAGGACGCTGGCCCGAGTTCGGCGTGGTTAGGCGTTGACGGCATGCCCACCCAATTGTTCCCATCAAACTGTATCTGTGTGATGGAATGCCATTGCAGAACCTCGGAGGCGCGCTTTCCTCCCATTTCGACCCACGTCTTGAACTCCTGGTACAAATGGATTTCGGCAGGATCTGTATAATTTGGCATGCCAAGTCCCGGGGCGTCCAGCATGTAGATCTTTCCATTTACCGGGGTAGTCGTTCGCCCTTGCGGGTCAGGGTCATCCGCAATGTCCGTTCCCTTCTGCGGATCCTGCCATGTGCCGTCTGCTTTCTTGCTGCAGGCGCTATAGCTCACCGTGTGCTTCCACGCGAAGGGCCCCATGCCTTGTGTCGTACCTATGATCAGCACCTTGGTCGCAAAGGCACTCGAACCATCAACACCGGGTTGCGTGGGTCCAGTTGTGTTGGCATCTCCGTAGCCCTCGGGATACCCGAGCCCCTGGTCGATGGCATCCTGCGGCAGCGGCCCGCTCGTTTGCAATGACAGCCGAACCCAGACTGCGAAGCCACCGGTCTGCACAACGACGTCTTGATCGTCGCGGCCAGGAGCTGACGCGGCATCGACGGCAGTGACCGTGATGTTGATATCTTGCTCACTATGGAACGGGAGCTTCAGAGTTGCGGACGCGCCAGTGTTTCCAGACGGGAAATCCGCACCCGTCCAGGTGATAGTGACGTCCTCCTGTTCTTCGCCGCCAGGTTGGCAGTTTTCGGAGAATTGGTCGAAATCAAGACCAGTGCCAGTAATACTTAGTGTGACCTCCGACCCATCGGCCACAACCTGGCCAACAGCTGAAGCGCCGGTCACATCGATTGGCGGGTCTGGGTGCCACTGCCTGCTCGGGTCCTCACACGATGGGTCATCGGCCCCGCCTCCATCCCCGGCGGCGCTGCCAGCTTCATCGAGGAGGATTGTAGCGTCAGCCTGGACGCTGAGATCGCCGCATGGCATGTTGGCCTTCGGCAATTCCGGTAACGTCCCTGTCGTTGAGAGATTCCCACCCGGTGCTGACCCTGAGACATCGACAAATCCACAGCTCGCGGGGGCCAAAACAGGAATCCCTGCGGGGCGACTGACCTCCTCCTCCATCGACGGCCTCAGTACATTATTGAAGATGGAACTGCCGACGGGTCATAACAGGCTGTACAAAAACAATGTCCCTGGTAGGGACCGCTCTTCAAGGTGCTCGACCGTAAGCCTGCCACGACAAGCAGCGGCGCGACGTGAACTTCCCTTAACAGGTGCACGCATTGGGGGCTCCTTGTGCAGTTGCAAACCATGCGACTACGCCCCGCTCCCCTAGCCGCGGATGGGCGGATTCTAGCTACGCTGGTGGCGGTGATGCAACTGGCAGTTTTCGGGAAAGGGAGACAACGACCGGCAGGAGCACCGGGAAAATGCTATCGGACCTCCAATGCCGGGCATGCGCACGTTATTTGGAACGGTCGGTCCTTCTTCCTATGTCGGGGAATCTGAACAGGCAGCCCCTGTGTCATGAAGTGCTGCTACTGCGAGAGGATTCTGGTGTGCGAGGCCTGTGGCGCGGCATACCGGCCGGCGAGCCCGAGCGATTTCGTCAGCCTGCACCAGCGCGAGACGCCCGTGGTCTGCCCGGCGTGCCAGAAGATGCTGCGCTGCGCAGCGTGCGGCGCGATCTATTCGGGCGGGGACGAGGAGTACGAGCCGGGGGGGCCGGGCGAGGCGATCTGAATGGAAAGCCGCGGCCGTCAGTCGGCCGTGCCGGCATCGCCGGTCCGGTGGTAGGTGCCGGGGAGGAACTGCGCCCCGAGCGTGATCTCGGCACGGCGGTTGGCAGCAAGCTGCTCCTCGGTCTGCTCGCCGCCCAGGACTGGCTCATACGGGCCGCACGAGACGACGCGAAGCCGGGCGTGGGCGATGCGGGTGTTGGCCAGCGCGTCCTTGACGGCCGCGCCGCGGCGGTAGGCGAGCTCGAAGCCGCCGTCCGGCTCGTCCGCCGCCTCGTCCGAGTTCACGTGCCCGCGGATGACGAGAATGCGGTAGTGGTCGCGCACCACCTCGGCGACGTCCGCGATGAGCGCCCACTGCTTCTCGCCGGTGAGCTCGGCGGAGCCCGGTTCGAAGGGAACCGGCTCGCCGATGCCGGTCTGCGCCTTCTTCCAGAGCTCACGCACTTCGGGCGAGGTGCCCTTGATCCCAGGGGCCTTCCACCACACCCCGCCCCCCGCGCCGGCGTCCTTGTCGCGCTGGCTGAGCACGCGGAGGATCTCCTGGTCGAGCGGGTCCTTGGAAGCGGGGTTGGGCGTGTAGTGAAACGCCATCTTGATCGACGCCAGCACCTTGAGCAGCTCGGCGTTCGGCGCCTCCGACGTCTGGCCCTTGGGCGTCGACGCCATCATGAGCACGAAGAAGCTCATGAGCAGCGTCACCATATCGGCAAAGCTGATCACCCAGAGCGGCGCGCTCTCACCCGCTTCTTCGTGCGGGGCCGACGGACCTATGGATCGGTGCAGCGACATGGCTGAGCCTGTTTAGGCCGGCTGGATCCGGCGTGCGGACCGGACGTCCAGAAAGGAAATTAGTTTCGTCTTGAGCACGGTGGGGCTGTCCCCCGACTGGATGCCCAGGACGCCGTTGATGATCAGTTCCTTGCGGAGCAATTCCTGACTGGAACGAATCCCCAGCTTGTCGGCGATCGGCAGGCAGATCAGGTTGGCCGTGATCGCCCCGTAAAGCGTGCCGAGCAGCGCCACGGCCATGCCCCTGCCGATCGCGGCGGTGTCGCTGCCCATGTTGCGGAACATGACGACCTGGCCGATCAGCGTGGCGGTCAGGCCGTAGCCGGGGGCGTACTTGCCCAGCAGCTCGAAGATCTTCTTGCCCGCCCGGTGACGCTCGCCCAGCGCATGCAGCTCGAGCCGCAGGTTGGTCTCGACCTCCTCGGGCTTCTGCCCGTCGATCACCATGCGCAGCCCCTTGACCAGGAAGGGGTCGCCGGATGATTCGATCTCGTGCTCGAGCGCGAGCAACCCGTCCTTGCGCGCCTTCACCGAGTATTCGACGAGCTGGAGGATCAGCTTCTCCATGCCGGTTTCCGGCGAGAAGATCCACTTGCCCAGCACGCGGTAGAGATCCAGGAAGTTGCGCAGCGGCACGCTCAGGAGCGTGGCGGCGCAGGAGCCTCCGAGCACGAGCAGCAGGCCATCGGTGCTGTAGAACGCGATCACTTGGCCGTGCGTCTGCTCGAAGATGGCCCAGCCGATGATGCCAAGACCGCACAAGAGACCGATCAGTGTGGCGATGTCCATGGGTGGTTTCCCGGGCAGGATCGTACCAAGCGGGTTCCAGCAGGCGGCGGCAACGGTGGGAACTCTCTTACCTATATACGTCGCAGACCGGCCCGTGCCGCGTGATCGGTCGGGTAGGCGGGGGAGGTGGGGGGACCCCTGCGGGCAATGCGGACGCCGGAGCGGCCGGATCGAGCGGGTTTGCCGGCGGCGCCGGTCGCGACCAGGGTAAGGGCCTTGGCCCGCTCCGCCGTTCCGTGTTTCGAATCCCGCCCCCTCTCCCGCTCAGGGATCCGTGGCACGTGAGTCAGGAGGCAGGCAGGTTGTCATCCTGAGCCGGCGAGGAACGAGCAGCGAAGGATCTCTCCGGGTGGGATCCTGGCTCCATTTGGCTAATACACGCCTGCCCCCCCCTTGGCGAAGCGGGGGACAAGGGGGGACGCGTGCAAACGGGCCTCCGCGGTCAGGGGACGGCAATCGCGAGCGCCGCCTGGCGGCAGACGAACTTCTGGTACAGCGTCGGGGAGGTCAGGATCTTCTCGGGGTCGATCAGCGAGTGGCCCGGGTTGAGGGCGTGCAGGTAGAACTCGCGTGCCAGGAAGGCCGTGCCGGAATCGCGGCTGTCCCACACGCCGTCCAGGGACGCGACCACGACGGCCTCGGCGGCGCTGACCAGTTCGAGGGACAGACCGACGCTGGGCGGGGTGTAGGGCCGGTACTGGGTGACCGAGCCGATCAGCACGGCGTCGGCGTGATAGCGCAGGGCGACGGCGAACAGCTCCGGCTCACGGAACCGCCCGGAGACGTGCACCGGGTCGGCTTCGATGGGATCGCAATCGGGGGCTGCCATGA
The DNA here is from genome assembly GCA_041487215.1 of Planctomycetia bacterium. GTDB lineage: Bacteria > Planctomycetota > Planctomycetia > JALXBF01 > JBGPMX01 > JBGPMX01. The sequence continues at coordinate 10,647 of JBGPMX010000046.1, forward strand.
TCACCTCGAACCGCCCCATGGCCTGGAGCTCGGCGGCCAGCACGCCGCGGATATCGTCCGCCGCCTCGGGCTCGTCGCTCTGGTTGTCCAGCGGCATGACGACGACGCGGCGCACCGAGGCCCAATCGACACCCGGCGCGCGGTAGCGGCTGATCACGGGGGGGGGCGGCGGCGGGGACAGATGCGCACACGCAGCGGCCCCCAGGCAGACCACGAGCAATCCCGCGAAACGGCGTGCCATCGACTCCCCTTTCCGCCTGGCGGATCTGACCATGCGAGGTGGTCCTATTTCTGGCCGACACGCGACGGTCCCGGGCGCGGCCGCGTCCCCTTGGGCTCCGCCGGCTTGCCCCGATCGCCACCCTCGAGCCGCATCTCGAGCTGCTGGAGCAGCGCGAGCGCGGTCTCGAGCGCGCTCGTGTTCTCCTCGCCCTCGTCCCGCAGCTTCTGCTCGAGCGCCGCGATCTCGCCCCTGCGATGCTCGAGCTCCTCGCGCGCCCCGACCAGCTCGTCGCGGGTCGCCCGGATGTCCTCGGTCGCCTCGCGTATGGCCAGCTCATTCTGATCGCGCAGCGACTCGAGCTGGGCGACCTGTGCGCTCAGCCGGTCGTTATCCGCGTTGGCGTCGGCGAGCTTTTGCGTGAGCTCGAGTGCCCGCTCGGTCGCGGTGTGGCCTGGAACCAGGTTGAGCTGCGTGCCGGAGATGGACGGGCCGTTTTCGAGGAAGCCGGTCCCGGGCGCCGCGTGGTTGGGGCTCGGCGCGGGTGGGTACCAGGGGCCGGCCGCCGGCGCCTCCTGCGCGGCCGGGACGGGAAGCGGCTCGGGGCGGGGCGAGCGGCCCACGCCCCCTTCGAGGGTCACGCGCACGCCGCCGCCGACCCGGTCGGTCACGGGCTCCTGGTGCGACGCCGGCGGGGACGCGCAACCGGCCGCGGTAGCCAGAGCCACCAGGGCGATCCAGGGTTTGCCGCGATGACCCAACACCATGAGTTCCTCGCTTGACGAACGTTAAGGCACCTGACAAAACCGTGCGGCGGGTCGAAACCGCTGGGCTCCGGCCAGGCCCGCTCGGTTTTGTTCGACGCCCTTAGCTCTCCGACACCGTCTGCTCGTCGTACAAGCAGCGCAACCGAATGTGCCGCCCGCACGGGCAGGTGATGTCGATCGCCTGCACGATGTCCCCGTCGCGCACCAGCTCGACGACCGGATCACAGGCGTGGGCCTGCCCGGGGACAGCGACCCGGGCAGTCTGCGCGCTGACGCGCACGCAGCGGCCGGGTACGACCGCGCGGTTGGCCTGCTCTCCATCGCTCGCGTCGCGTGGCTTGGTCATGACTCCCTCGGGCGTAGCTGCTCGCCGAGCTGGAACAGGGCGGCGCTGAGCAGTCTCGAGACACGGGATTCCGACAGATGGAGCACGTGGGCGATCTCCTTGAGCCGCAACTCCTCGAGGTAGTAGAGCGTGATGGCGAGCCGCTCGCGTTCGGGAAGCGCGGCGAGCGCCGCCGCGAGCACCCGCTTCTGCTCGGCGCGCTCGAGCGCCGCCTCGGGCCGCTCGGAGCGGCGGTCGCTCCGCGGCTGCGCCGGTTCGCCAGACGCCTCCAGGGACATCATGCGCGTCATGCGCATGGCGGCCAGCGAGTCCGACACTTCGTCGCTCGTCAACCCGGTGGCGGCGGCGAGTGCCTCGACGGTGACTGGCGGGCGGAGCCGCTCGTACGCGCGGCGCACGCGGGCGACACGCTCGAGCACGTTCTGGGGCAGCGGGCAGTTGCGCCGCAGCTCGTCGAGCACGGCGCCGCGGATCCGGCCGTAGGCGTAGGCGCGGAATTCCACCCCGCGCGACGGATCGAAGCTCGAGGCCGCCTCGACCAGGCCCAGCGTGCCGGCCGACTCGAGGTTCTCCAGGTCGGTGCCCGCAGGGAGCTGTGCCGCCAGACGACCGATCACGTGGCGCACGAGCCCGAGGTGCGACAGGATGAGCTCATCCCGCCGCGTTTGCTCCGTCACCGCACGATAAGCCTGTGTTGTACTCTTCACGCCTTGGACCGCAGAAAGAACCGTTGCACGATGCGCCGGAACAGCACCACGACCGCTCCGGATACCACGCCCGCCACCGCCGCGCGCAGCAGGATCACGTCAGGCGCCAGGCCGCGCCACGCCGCGATCGGCGTGACCACGCAGCCGACCACCAAACCGCACAGCGTACCCCAGGGTCTGGTATCGGGTCGGCTCCCGGAAGCGCTCGCCATGCCGTGCCCCATTCCCTAGCGCAAGACTTCGCAAGTCTAGTTCACCCCCGCACCGGCCAGCGCCGGCTGCCAGGCCGGCTGCGCCTTGCCGGCCGCCGGCTCCGCCAGGCCCACCTCGTCGGCCCGCACGCCGCTCACGTCCTCAAGTCGCAGCATGGCCACGGGTTCGAGCAGCAGATTGTTCGGCACCTCGGGGTACGCCACGACGGCCAGGTCGGGCAACGCCCGCGCCAGGGCCTGGCGAACGGCGCGGCGCAGGGCCGTATCCGTCAGCAAGGCAATCTCCTGGCCGCGCGCGTTCGCCTTGCGCCATTCGTTCGCCAGCCGCACCATGAGCCGCTCCAGCCGGGCGGGCTCGAGTGCCAGCTGCTTGTCGTGGATCGCGCGACGCAGCTCGGCCTCCAGGCGCGGATCGAGCACGACCGCGTGGATGCGGCCCTGCTCGTCGCGGAACCGATCGCAGATCGCCCGGCCCTGGTCGGTGCGCACCCGCTCAGCCAGCTCCACCGGATCTTTGGTCAGCGCGGCGTGGTTGGCCAGGCTTTCGAGGATGCGCGTCAGATTGGTGATCGGCACGCGTTCCTCGAGCAGCAGCGCCAGCACGCGGTGCAGCGTGCCCATCGTGAGCACGTTCGGGATGAGCTCGTCGACGACGGTCGGCGACGTCTCCTTCACCTTGTCCACGAGCTTCTTGAGATCCTCGCGGCTCAGGAG
>JBGPMX010000047.1:0-13517 GCA_041487215.1 Planctomycetia bacterium
GAACGGCCCAGAAAAACCCGCAGCACATTGGGCTGCTCGGCGAGATCGCGCTGGCCGGCCCCGTAGCCGATCGATTCGACGACCATTTCCGGCATCGGGCCGTAGGCGTCGGCCACGCTGGTGAGGATCGCCGCACCGGTCGGTGTCGTCAGTTCGGCCTCCACCGAGGACGCTGCGAGCGGCACCCCGCGGAGCAGTTCGGCGGTCCCCGGCGCCGGCACGGGCATCAGGCCGTGCGCCGCCCGGACCGTTCCCCGCCCGGTTGGCACCGGGCTGGCGACGATCCGGTCGACGCCCAGCAGGTCAATCGCCACGGCGGCAGCGACGATGTCGACGATCGAATCGATGGCCCCCACCTCGTGAAAGTGGACCTTTTCGATCGTCGAACCGTGCACGGCGGCCTCCGCTTCGGCCAGCCGCCGGAATACCCGCTTCGCCAGCTCTTTTTGCCGGTCGCTCAGGCGACTCGCATCCACCATCTGGGTGATGTGATGCAAGTGCCGATGGACGTGCTCGGGAGACGCCTCTACGGTGACCTGGGTCGCGTCGAATCCCCCCTTCCGGACCCGAACGACCTTGAGCTCGGCCGGCAGGCCGAGCGACCGCACCGCGTCCCGAATCTGGTCGGCATCGACCCCGGCATGGATCAAGGCCCCCAGAGTCATGTCGCCGCTGATTCCGCTAAAGCAGTCAAAATAGGCAATACGCACAGCGGCATGTCCCTCCTCGGACGAGGGGGCTAGATTCTAGTCAGCCACGGAATGGCTGCAAGATGAACTTAGCGTTTCCGACCGTTTTGCCGGCCCGTCCATTGTCCCCGCTTTCGGCGCGGCTGTCGCCGAAAAACCCGGGAAGGGGTGGACGCTTTTGCATCCCTTGCCCGACGCCGCTCGGCGTTGTTAAATGAGTCCATGGCTCCGCGCAGGCCATCAGCGGCACGCAGAACGGAATCGCCCTGTCTCCAGGAAGGATGGTGTTTCGAAAGTGGTGGGATCGATGGCATTCGAGCGACACGACCAACTGGCTCGGCCCCTGCTCGAGGTTTACCTCTTGGGCCTGCTCGACTACGAAGACGCCCTGCGCCTGCAACGGCGTTTTGTCTACGAGGTAAGCGGAGCGCACGGCGAACTGGGGGCGCTGATCCTTTGTGAGCACCCGCCAACGATCAGTGTGGGGCGGCAGGGGAGCCGAGCACACATCGAATGCGACGACGAGGAGTTGGCCTGCCGCAACATCCGCGTCCGCTGGGTGAATCGCGGCGGCGGGTGCAACCTGCACGTGCCGGGGCAGCTGGTGGCGTACCCCATTCTGCCGTTCCAGCCCGGCAAGTCGGCGATCCGCGATTATGTCGGCCGGCTCGAGACCTCCCTGCTCGGCGTGCTGGATGAGTTCGGCGTGCGCGCGAGCCGCCGGCCGGGGCACAGCGGGCTCTGGACCCCGGCCGGGCAGATCGCAGCGCTCGGCATCGCGGTGAGCCGCTGGGTGACGTACCACGGCATGACGCTCAACGTGGCTGGCGTGCGCGACCCGTACCGCATCCTGCACCCCACGGGCAACGGACCCTTGCGGGTGACGACGATCGAGGCCGAACGGCAGCGTCCGGCGCCGATGTCCCGCGTGCGTGAGTCCCTGATCCGGCATTTCACGGCGGTCTTCGAGCTCGATCGTTTCCACCTCTACTCGCACCACCCGACGCTGACGCGTCAGGAGCCGGCGCATGCATACGCCCGGAGCGTCTGATTCGAGCCGGCTCGCGATCGTATCTGCGGCCCCGCCGCCCGGTAACGCCCCCGCCGACTCCGAGCAGCGTCTGCCCGGCTGGCTCAAGCGTTCGCTGCCCAGGGGCAACGGCAACTTTTTCACCGACCGGCTGCTCGGCGAACTGCGCCTGGAAACGGTGTGTGAGAACGCGCGCTGCCCCAACCGGCCGGAGTGCTACGCGCGCCGGACCGCTACGTTCATGATCCTGGGCAACGTGTGCACCCGCCCCTGCGGGTTCTGCGCGGTGCCGCGCGGCAAGACGCTGCCACTCGAAGACGACGAGCCGGAGCGGGTCGCCGAAGCGGCCGCCCGGCTCGGGCTGCGGCACGTCGTCATCACCTCGGTGACGCGGGACGACCTGCCGGACGGCGGCTCTGATCATTTCTTTCGCACGGTCGTCGCCGTGCGCGCCCGCACCGGTGCTGTGGTCGAGGTGCTCACGCCGGACTTTGGCGGCGACCCGCGCGCGATCGACCGGGTGCTCGAGGCCGGGCCGGAAGTCTACAACCACAACCTCGAGACGGTGCCGCGGCTGTACCGCCGCGTGCGGCGCAACGCCGATTATCTCCGCAGCCTCCGCCTGCTCGCCCGCGTGAAGCGGCGCGCGGCGGGCATACGCACCAAGAGCGGCATCATGCTGGGGCTGGGCGAGACGTGGGAAGAAGTTCTCGAGCTGTTTGCCGACCTGCGCGACGTGGCCTGCGACCTGCTCACCGTCGGCCAGTACCTCCGCCCTTCGCCGGCCCATCTGCCGGTGGAGCGGTACGTGTCCCCCGCCGAGTTCGAGGAGCTGGGACGGCTGGCGCGGCGGCTCGGATTCCGGCACGTCGCCTGCGGCCCGTTCGTGCGGTCGAGCTACCACGCCGACGCGATGGCCTAGGAGAGACCCAGCCATGCAGGCCCCGGTCATGATGCCGGACATCGGCGTGGAACCGGATACGGAGATGGTCATCAGCTTCTGGTTCGCTGAGGAGGGCGATGAGGTACTCGAGGGGGACCGGCTGGTGGAGATCCTTGCCGGCTCTGCCACCTTCGACGTCTCCGCCCCCATCTCGGGCCGCCTGGCGGGCGTGCGCGTGGCCGAGGAGGACGTGGTGCACAGCGGCGACATCCTGGCCGTGATCGAATCGGAGGAGGAGTTGCGCGAAGGGGATGGAAGCGTCGCATGAGCTGGCACGGCATCGAGGGACACGACCAGATCGTCGAGTCGTTTCGGCAGGTCCTGCGGCGCGGCCGGCTGGCGCATGCCTACCTGTTCGTCGGCCCATCGGGTATCGGCAAGCGGCGGTTCGCGCGCACCCTGGCGCAGGCCCTGCTCTGCGAAATGCGCGACGAGGCCGATCTCGAGCCGTGCGGCGCATGCCCCGCCTGCGCGCAGGTCGAGGCCGGCAGCCACCCCGACCTCATCCTGACGGCCAAGGAGCGCGATCAGCACGAACTGTCCATCGACAGCGTACGCACGGCGATCCGCGCGCTGGGTTTCAAGGCAGACCGAGGCCGGGGCAAGATCGCGATCATTGACGACGCCGATGACATGAACGCGTACGCCGCCAACTGCTTCCTCAAGTCGCTCGAGGAGCCGCCGCCCCGCTCTCTGCTGATCCTGATCGGGACGAGTATCGACCGGCAGCTACCGACGATCCGCTCGCGTTGCCAGACGGTCGCGTTCCAGCCGCTCCCGGAGGCGCTGGTCGCCGAGCTGCTGACCGGTAGCGGCGCGGTGACCGACCCGGCCGAGGCCGCTCGCCTGGCGCGCGCGAGCGGCGGCAGCCCCGAGCGCGCGCGCGGCCTCGCCGATCCGGTGCTGGCCGAGTTTCGCGGCGTGCTCTGGGAGGCCATCGGTTCCGGAAGACGGGATAGCGTCTCCGTCTCCGAGCGGATGAATGCGCTCATCGAGCAGGCGGGCAGCGAAGCGGCCGAGAAGCGCAAGCGCGCCCGGCTCCTGGTCGGCATGGCCGCTGAATTTCTGCACGCCGGCCTGCGCCGCCGTGCGGGCGTCCAGCAGGCCGGGATCGATCCCAACGAGCAGCCGGCTCTGGACGCGTTCGTGCAGCGCAGATCCGCCGAAGAGATCGCGCGGCTGATCGAGCGGACGCTCGAAGCCGACTACCAGATCGACCGCCGCGCGGCCGTAGCGCTGGTGATCGAGGCGTGGGCCGACGAGGTCATCGGCGGCTGACAGGCTACCGCTTGGAGAACTGGAAGCTCTTGCGGGCCTTCTTGTGCCCGTACTTCTTGCGCTCGACCATGCGGCTGTCACGGGTGAGATAGCCCAGGTCGCGGAGCGTTGCCTCCAGGTCGGGCCGCATGCCGATCAGAGCGCGTGCCAAGCCCAGCATCACCGCGCCGGCTTGCCCGGCGATACCGCCCCCCTTCACGTTGGCAAAGCAGTCGATCTTGCCGATCAGGTCACCGGCCTCGAGCGGGTTGTGCACCGCCCGCTGCTGGAGGATGTCGGGGAAATAGACCTCCATGGCGCGGTGGTTGATTTCAATCTTGCCGGTCCCCTCACGGATCCGGACGCGTGCGACCGCTGTTTTGCGCCGCCCGGTCCCCCAGTAGTATCCGTGCTTTGCCGCCGTGGCGGCCGGTGTCGCTGTCGCTACGATAGACATGTTCGTTGTGCCGTTTGGTTGCAGGTTTCTTGACTCGCCCGGCGCGCCCGCTCCCGTTCGACGCGGGCCGGGAGCCCGCGCTACGGGCCCCACTCCCGCCGTGGAGCATCGCCCGGCTCCGTCCCACGCGGGCGCCCCCCGGCTTGATCAGGCGGGCAGGTCGAGTGGCTTGGGATGCTGAGCCTGGTGCGGATGCTGCGGTCCCGCGTAAATCTTTAGCTTGCTGATCATGTGATACGCCAGCTTGTTCTTCGGCAGCATACGCCGCACCGCCAGCTTGAGGATCTCGGTCGGCTTGCGCTGCCTGAGGTGCTCGGCGGATTCGTGCCACAACCCGCCAGGGTAGCCGGTGTATCGCTTGTACTCTTTGGTCTTCCACTTGTTCCCGCTGAAGCGGACTTTCTCGGCGTTCACGACGATCACGAAGTCGCCGGTGTCCACGTGAGGGGTGTACGTCGGCCGGTGCTTCCCCATCAGAATACGAGCGATCCGGGCGGCCAGCCGCCCCACGGTCTTATCGGTCGCGTCCACCAGATGCCACTGGCGGACCACGTCCGCCGGTTTGGCAACGAACGTCTTCATGCCCATCTTCATGCCGATCCCTCAGGATGCCGCCTGTCGCGAAGCGCTTGGAGCGAAACGACTAATATAGTGCGCCCATTCCCCGGGTCAACGCCAATTGCCCCGCCGTCCCCCTACCGGGCGGCGGTTTTTTGTCGTAGAAATACCGGCGCGAACGGCGCGCTCGTTCCAACGGCGAGCGGCCGTGCCGGCGGTTGTGCCAAAGACCGGAGCGATGCGTGGAGGAACCTGCATGGTTGCGAGCCGAGGGACGCCGCCCGGGATGCTCCGCGTCGCGGCGCATCTGACCATACCGATCGGCGAGTTCGCGATGAGCTTTTCGCGGAGCGCCGGGCCGGGCGGTCAGAACGTCAACAAGCTGAACACCAAGGCGACGCTGCGCTGGCCGGTGGCGACAAGTTCCAGCCTGCCCGGTGCGGTGCGGGCGCGGTTCCTAACGACCTACGGCGCGCGGATTACCAAGGACGGGGATCTCCTGATCACGAGCCAGCGGTTTCGCGAGGCGCCCCGGAACGCGGCGGACTGCCTGGAGAAGCTGCGCACGATGCTCCGCGCCGTCGCGTCGCCCCCCAAGCCGCGTCGGCGTACGAAGCGAACGCGATCCTCGATCGAAGCGCGGCTGCGGCACAAGCGCGCGCGTTCCGAGCGGAAACTGGGGCGGCGTGTCGTGCCGGGCGAAGACTGAAGCGATTCGGCCCCTCCCGCTCCGCTCGCCCGCCGCGCGCGGCGGCGGTCAGGCCCCGCCCGGAACCTCCTCGAGCAAGCGCTCGAGCCCGGCCTCGTCCAGGATCGGGCGGTTCAGCTGTTTCGCTTTGTCGAGCTTGCTGCCGGGGTCGGCGCCGGCCACGACATAGTCGGTTTTCTTGGAGACGCTTGCGGCCACCTTGCCACCCCGGCGGGTAAGCAGCGCCTTGAGGGCTTCGCGGCTATACGACTCGAACGTGCCCGTGAGGACGAAGGTCTTGCCGGCGAGCGGTTGGGCTGCCTGCGAGGCGGCAGTGTCCTCGGTACGTACGCCCGCCGCGCGTAGCTTCGCCATCACGTCGCGCGTGTCTGCGTTCGCGAAGAACGCGGCGACGCTCTTGGCGACCACCGGGCCAATGCCGTGCACCTCGCGCAGACGCTGCTCGTTTGCCGCCGCAAGATCCTCGAGCCGCGGCAAGGCGCGCACCAGCGTCTCGGCCACTGTCTCGCCGACGTGGCGGATGCCCAGGCCGTACACCAAGCGCGCCACCGGCTGGTCCTTCGCTCGTGCGATCGCGGCCAGCAGGTTATCGGCGGACTTCTCTCCCATGCGCTCGAGCCCGAGCAGCTGCGCCCGCGTGAGCGTGAACAGGTCTCCGAAGTCGTGCACCAGGTCCGCCTGAACGAGCTGCTGAATCGTCTTCTCGCCCAGGCCGGTGATATCCAACGCGCCGCGGCTGCCGAAGTGAAAGAGCCGCTGCACGAGCTGCACGGGGCAGCGCGCGCCGGTGCAGTAGAAATCCACCTCTCCCTCGAGCCGCTCGACGGCTGCCCCGCACGCCGGGCAGCGCTCCGGCATCTGCCACTCGGGCAGCCCCTGCGGCGGGCGCTCCTCGGGATAGACCCGCACCACGTTGGGGATCACCTCGCCCCCGCGCTGCACCAGCGCGATGTCCCCCTCGCGGATGTCCTTGCGGCGGATCTCGTCGATGTTGAAGAGCGACGCCAGCTTGACCCGCGCGCCGGAAAGGACGACCGGCTCCAGCTCGGCGAACGGCGTGATCTTGCCGGTGCGCCCCAGCGACGGCATGATGCGCAGGATCCGGCTGCGGCGTTGCACGGGCGGAAACTTCCAGGCGATTGCCCAGCGCGGCGAACGCGACACCCAGCCCAGGTCGTCCTGCAGGTGCAGGTCGTCCACTTTGACCACGATGCCGTCCATTTCGTAGGGCGTGCGGTCGCGGCGGTCGAGCATCTCCTTATAAAAGAGCGCGATGTCCTCGAGCGACGCCGCGCTGCGCGACTCGGTCACCGGCAGCGCGAGCCGCCGCAGCGACGCGAGTCCCTCGCTGTGCGTGCGGGTGCTCAGCTCCTCGGTGCGTCCCAGGCCATGCGCGACGAATTCGAGCGGACGCGCGCGGGTGATCTCGGGGTCCTTTTGGCGCAAGGAGCCGGCCGCGGAGTTGCGCGGGTTGGCAAATACGGGCTTGCCTTCCGCCTCCAGCCCGCGGTTCAGCTGCCGGAAAGCGTCGATCGGCATGTACACCTCGCCGCGCACCTCGACCAGCGGCGGAGCAGCCTCCGCAGGGAGCCGGGCGGGGATCGAGCCCAGCGTGCGCAGGTTGGGCGTCACGTCCTCGCCCACAAAGCCGTCCCCGCGCGTCGAGCCGGTCTCGAGCCGGCCGGCTCGGTACACCAACTCCACCGAGAGGCCGTCGTACTTGGGCTCGCAGGTGTAGCGCAGGGGCGCGGCCCGGTCGATGCCCAGCATGCGGCGGATCCGTGTATCCCACTCGGCCACCTCCTCCACCGTGTTCGCCTTGGCGAGCGACAGCATGGGCAACGAGTGCCGGACCGGCCGAAAGTCGCTCGAAACCGCGCGCAGCGCGCCGACGCGCTGCGTGGGTGAATCCGGCGTCACCAGGCTGGGGAATTCCTTCTCGAGCCGCGTGAGCTCGTCGAACAGCGCGTCCCATTCGGCATCGCTCATGGTCGGGTCTTGCCGAATGTAGTACGCCTCGTTGGCGCGCTCGATCTCCGCGCGCAACTGGCCGGTCCGCGTTCGTGCCGTCTCGATGTCCATGCGCCACCTTGGCCGATTCTAGCAGCCGGTTGAAAAAGTCGTAGCTGAAGTCGCCAGAGTTCAGAAGTGTCTGAATTCTGGCGAATTCAGCTATGTGGCGCAGTGCTGCTTTAGCACTAGCGGTGCCCGGCGTGCAGCAGGCTCAGGAACTCGTCGGCCTCGCGGGTGTTGAGCACGTCGCCCGGCTCGATCCAGCCCCGCCGCGCGTTGCCCACCCCAAACCGCATGAGGTCAAGGTGGCGCGGCGCGTGGGCGTCCGTATTGATCACCAGCTTGACGCCGTGTTGCTTGGCCATGCGGCAGTGCGTGTCGGACAGATCGAGCCGGTCCGGGTACGCGCTCGACTCGAGCGCGACACCGTGGCTCTGGGCCGCGCGCATGACGCATTCCATGTCGAGCGGGTAGGGATCGCGGCGGAGCAGGATACGGCCGGTGGGGTGCCCGATGATGTCCACCACCCCGCTCTCGATCGCCCGGACTAACCGGGCGGTCATCTCCTCGCGCGGCAGGTTGAAGTGCGAGTGGATGGAGGCGACCACGACGTCCAGCTCGCGGAGTGCGTCGAGCGCAAGATCGAGCGAGCCGTCCTGGAGCACGTCGACCTCGACCCCGCGGAACAGCCGGATCTTGGGCCCGACACGCTGCTGCGTGGCCGTGACCGCGGCGGCGTGCTCGCGCAGGCGGCGCTCGTCCAGGCCGCCGGTAATGGCGAGCGCCTTCGAGTGGTCGGTGATCGCAACGTAACGTCGCCCGCGCTCGGCGGCGGCCAGTGCCATCTCTTCGATCGTCGCCGTGCCGTCCGTCGCGGTGGTGTGCATGTGCACGTCCCCGCGGATCTGCCCGATCTCGATGAGATGCGGCAGCCGACCCTCGGCGGCCGCCTCGATCTCGCCGCGGTTCTCGCGCAGCTCCGGAGCGATCCAGGGCAGGCCCACCGCGGCGAACACCTGCTCCTCACGTTCGCCCCCCAGCCGCCGACCGGGCGCGCCGTCCGGCAGCGCCTCGAAGACCCCGTACTCGTTGATGGTCAGCCCACGACGCACCGCGAGCGTGCGGATCGCAACGTTGTGCGCCTTCGAGCCGGTGAAGTAGTGCAGCGCCGCCCCGAAGCTCTCCTCGGGCACGATGCGCAGATCGGCCTGCATGCCGCTGGTGAGCCGGATCGAACACTTCGTCTCGCCCCGCGCGACCACCGGGCCGACGCGGGCAAACCGATCCATCACGGTCGGCGGGTCGTCGCACACGACCAGCAGGTCGAGGTCCCCGATGGTCTCGGCGCGGCGGCGCAAAGAGCCGGCCGGCTCGACCCGCCGCACCCCCGGCAGGTCACGCAACAGTCCGGAGAGCTGTTCGACCGTCTGTTCGGCCGCCGACAACAGGAATCGCCCCGTGCGCGAGCGGTGGCCGGCGATGGCGCGGAGCAAGTTCTCCTCGGCTTTGGCGCTCATGCGCGGCAGGGAACGCACCCGTCCCGCGCGCGCCGCCTCTTCCAGGTCTTCCATCGAGCGGACGCCGATCGCGTCGTAGAAGAGCCGCACTTTCTTGGGCCCGACCCCCTCGAGCTGGAGCAGTTCCAGCAACGTGCGGGGGAACTCGGCGACGAGCCGCTGGTGCTCCGCACACGTCCCGGTCGTGCAGATCTCGACGATCTTCCGGGCGATGCTCTCACCGATCCCCTGGATTTCCTGGAGCCGCTGCGCATCCAGGCGCGCCGCGTCATGGGGAAGCGTCTCGATGGCCGCGGCCGCGTTACGCAGCGCACGGATCTTGAACGCGTTGTCGCCACGGATCTCGCCGATGTCGGCCATCTCGGCAAGCATGCGGGCAACGGTGCTGTTGTCCATAACCAGCAATCTAACGCGGCGACCGGCCGACGGACAACGGGCCGGCCGGTGTAGGCGGGCCCTAACCTGCTGGGCGTCTGTCATCCCGAGCGATGCGAATAAGAGGCACGAGCGCAGCGAAGGATTCACCGGGTGGGCCTCTGCGCTCAACCACCGGGCGCGCCTGCTCTGTCATCCTGAGCGGAGCGAGGAACGAGCGGAGCGAAGGATCTAGGCCCGAGTCAGGGAGATCTTTCGCAAAGCCTCAGGATGACAACCCGCTGAAAGGCACCGAAGGAAGACGCTGCTCCGATGTACACGGTCGTCGAACCCGGGCCGGCGCGCGGAGGGATCGGTTGACCCGACCGCGGTCGGACCAAATGCACGGTCGCCGGCTCACGCACGCGCCATCGGCCCGCCGCAGCAGCGGAAGTGCGGCTCCTCCTCGTTCTTGCAGTTGCAGCTCTCAGTCACTTCGAGCTTCATGCCGCAGCTCTCGCAACGGTACTTCTCCCCTTTCTTGGGCGACTGCGCGGCCCCTTTCGTGAGGACCCGACCGCTCGACTTCGACATGCTCTCGGTCATCTGGTCGCTTCGCTTGCTCATCCGTAGACTCCTAAAGAAAGAGAGGGCGCTGGGGCACGCACGACGACTTGTCGTGCAAGCACGGTGCCGGTCCGGGGCCAAAGCGGCTGAGCGCGGGCAGCGGGCGTCATGGCTGAGTCGGCTGCTTCCGCTCGGACAGCGCCTGTTCCAGGCCGGGGACGCCCGATGCGCCGACCGGCACGGCGAGGCTCGCACCGCGGAAGTCGTCCCCGATCGGTTCGTAGCGGCCGCCAAGATGCTCGGCCAGGAACGCTTCGGCGATGGCGTTGAACGACAGCCGGTTCTGCGGCCGCGCGAAGCCGTGTCCTTCGTCGGGGTAGAGCACGTACGTGACCGGGATCTTCTTTTCCTGCATGGCCTGCACGATCTGGTCCGCCTCCGCCTGCTTGACCCGCGGGTCGTTGGCCCCCTGGCCGATGAGTAGCGGCTTCTTGATGCGATCGACGTACGTGAGCGGCGAGCGTTCCTTGAGGAATGCTTTCCCCTCGTCGCTGCGGTGGTCCCCCACGCGTTGCGTGAACAGCTCGATCTGCGGGGCCCAGTACGGGGGGATCGAGTTGAGCAAGGTGATGAGGTTCGAGGGACCGACGATATCGACCCCGCAGGCGAAGCGGTCCGGGGTCGTAGTCAGTCCGACCAGCGTGGCGTAGCCGCCGTAGCTGCCGCCGAAGATCGCCACGCGCTTCGGATCGGCAATCCCCTCGTGCACGGCCCAGTCCACGGCATCGAGCAGATCGTCGTGCATCTTTCTGGCCCACTCCAGGTTGCCGGCGTTGAGAAACGCTTTGCCGAACCCGGTCGAGCCGCGGTAGTTCACGCTGAGCACGGCGTAGCCGCGGTTGGCGAGCCACTGGTGCACCGGGTCGAAACCCCAGGCGTCTCGAGCCCAGGGCCCGCCGTGCACATTCAGGACCATCGGCACGGGCTTGTCCGGCCGGCCGTCCTCGTCGCTGTCGCTGCCCGGCGGGATCGTGTAGTAAGAGACCAGGTCGAGCTCGTCACGCGACCGGATGACGACCGGGTGCATTTTCGCGAGCGGCAGCCCCTCGAGCGACTTGCGGTTGGTGAACAGGAAGCGGGCCTTCCTGGCGTCGCGGTCGTAGAGATAGTAACGCACCGGCCCGTTGTCCATCACGTACGTGGCGATCCAGTGCTTGTTGTCCAGCGTGCGGCTCGACACGGCGAGGTCTCCGTCCGCGACGGTGCTGAGGTAGGAGAAGTCGTCGGCGACCGACTTATCGAGGATCACGCGGCGCATCCGTTCGTACGTGAAAGTGACCGCCTGGACGTTCTTCTCGGTCGGGTGGATCATCACGCCGCCGATGTCGGCGCGCGGGTCCTCGGCGAGCAGCTTCTTCTCGGCGGTGCTCAGTGTGACGGCGAACAGCGCGGCGGTGTTCCGCCCGCCGCTCTCGAGCATGTAGAGGACCGTGCCGTCCTGGTTGAAGCCGACGGGCGAGGTGGTGAGCGCATCCTCCATGGGGACCTTCAGGAAGGGCTGCCACTTCTGCTCCGCCTCTTTGCGCAGCAGCTCGGTCCCGCCGTCCGGCGTGTAGCGCATGGCGAAGCGGATGCGAAAGTCATCGTCGGTCACGAATCCGGCGAATCCCTCGTTCTTCTGCACCAGCTCCCGCTCCGCAGTCTCGATGTTGACCCGGTAGATGTCGTGGAGTTGAGGATCGCGGTTGTTCAGTCCGACGAGGATGGCCTGCGGAAACTTGTAGCTTACCTCCTCGATCTCCGCCCGGACCCCTTCGAGCGGAGTGAGGTCCTTGGTTTCGTCCGTCGCGAGATCGACGCTGTACACCCGCCAGTTCTCATCTCCCTCTTTGTCCTGCAGGTAGAGGATGTGGCGGTTGGTGTACGCCCAGAAGTAGATGCGGATACCGCGCCCCTTGTCGTGCGTGACCGGCTTGGCCTGGTCGGGGGCGTCCGCCGGGCCGACCCAGACATTGAGCACGCCGTCCACGGGCGCGAGGTAGCTGATGCGATGGCCGTCGTGGCTGATCTGGGCCGACGCCTTGTCGGGATTGCCGAAAAGTTTCTCGCGCGGAATGAGGGGCGGCTGGGTACGCTCGCGCGCGGCCATGACCGCCGCAACCGGCAGAGCGACCAGTGCCATGCAGCCCAGGATCCACAAGGCCTTGATGAACAGGTGCATCGGGAACCTCCTCGAGAAGTATGGGCATAGCATGGAAAAGGATAACGCCAGAGGCCGCGGCACGATACCCGAAGGTGTGCCCTGACGTTTTTCGGTCACAAAGCGACCAGCCACTTCCTTGGACAGGTGCCATGCCGTCCGCTTTGGGTCCGCATGCCTACGCAAAGCCGAGGGCATGGCACCCCGCTCAACGTGTCAATCGAAGTGTGACGGAGTACTAGCTCCGTCTCTCTTCAGAGCGTGTCATCCTGAGCGCAGCGAGGTACGAGCGCAGCGAAGGATCTCTGAGGCGACGAGAAGTGATACCGCGGGCACGCGGTCAAGGCCGACCAGGTTCGTCGCGAATCTCCGGGGCATGTTTCCACTTCCCCCTCACCGCGATTTTCCCCCCCTCTCCCCACGCAGCGGACGACTCCGAGCCGTCGCCCGCTGCGTGAGGTGAGGGGTCGGGGGTGAGGGGCCGGAGCACGCCTACGCAGCGGGGTCCTCGGGCGGGATGATGAACTCCTCGCGCTGCTCCTCGAGCTCGCGCAGGGTTTCGTCCGTGTCCGGATCGTGGACCACCGCCTCGGCCGGTGCCGTTTTGGATTTACCCGGCGGCGTGGTCGTTTTGGCCTGTTCCGCTTTGCCTGGCGGCCGGTCCGGGTCATCTGGACGGATGCGCAGGTAGCGGTTATCGACCGGTATTTCCTCGTTGATTTCGTAATCCTTCGGGCGTGGCATGGCAGATCTCCTGCGAGGGTGGTTCGGATCAGAGTTTGTGATAGATCCAAGGGAGCAGGGAGCAACTGGTGTGCCGTTCATGTGGTGCGGATGGGCTGGCTTAGGGCCCGTAAAAAAATAACTTGCACATTTGGCCTACTAATGGAGCCACTGCGAGTGAGCTACCTGGCTTGGTCGGGCGGCGAATCGACGAAACCGCCCCCGAGCCTGCGCGCGCAACGCGGCCTCGCAGTGGCTCCATTTCTGCCCGTTTCTATGGTGTGGGCCCGCCGTTGAAAGAGAGGATCCGCCCTGACATACCCCGGCTGCCCATCGCAGGGGCAACGGCCGTTCGATGTGGGACACGCGGCGGATTCTCTCTTTCAAGTGGGTCCAATGGTCAAGTTATTTTTTTACGGGCCCTTAGCGGAAATCGCGCGAGTGCGAAGAGAGTCCACGGAGCAAGCTGGACATATCTTCGAATTGGTTCACACAGATGA
>JBGPMX010000048.1:0-13416 GCA_041487215.1 Planctomycetia bacterium
GCTCCTCACTCCCCGGTTCACCATCCCTCGCCCGCGGGAAATCCACCCCCTCACCCCCGACCCCTCTCCCCACGCTCGCCGCCGTGAGCGCTGAGGGCGGCACGCGTGGGGCGAGGGGAGACAGGATGCGCGAAAGGTCAGCCGAGGAACAGATCAACCCGTCAACCGGTGAACCGGTCAGCCGATCGACCGATCAACCGGTGAACCGGATGTTAAGCGCGCACACTTTTCCCCTCGCCCGCGCTTGCTCCTCGGCGCATCATCTCCTCATGGCAGAGCCTCTCTTCGCGCATACCTCTCCCCTCGCCCCACGCTCGGCTCCTCTCATGGATCATAGGAGCGAGCGTGGGGAGAGGGGTTGGGGGTGAGGGGTTCACGAGCGCGAGACGGTGATCTAGTGGTCTGTCCGTTCTTGTTTTGTGGGCTGTCCTCCTGCCAATAGCGAGCGATCCCTCACGACAGACCACTGCCTACCGGCCTGCTCCTTGCCGCGGCTGCCTGTGGCGCCTTGTCTTGCGCCTTCGGATCCCGGCCGACGCGTTGGCCATCCTGCTCGGCGCGGCGGAGCACGGCCGAGAACGGGACGTGGGCCAGCGCTCCGAAGAGCCGGTTCGAGCTGAGCCGGGCACGCGTAAGGCGGGGCGAGCTGATGCCGCACAACAGCCGGGTGAATGCACGCGGGTCCGCGAGCGGATCCGAGTGCTCGGCACGCAGCCCGGCGGCTTCGCTCCAGACTGACTCGTCGATGCCGTCGGCGCGGTGCGGCAGCAACTCGGCCCGTCGGCCGCCGCTCGAGCACCACGAGCAGCTGCCGCACGGCTTCTCGAGCGGCTCGCCGAAGTGTGCGCCCAGGCGCGACGCCAGGCAGCCGTCGTGCCCGGCCAGCTCGAGCACCTCGCGGATGCGCGCAATCTCGCGTGCCTCGCGCTCGGTCATGCGCTGGTACAGCTGCGCCGCGAGTTCCGCGGTGCTCGCCGGTGTCTTATGGCGCCGGAAGCGATGGCGCACCTCCTCGACCTTGAGCTCGAGCAGCTGTTGATCGGCCAGGTAGTCCAGCGCGCGTACGATACGCTCGCGGGGCGCGCCGGTCGCCTCGACCGCGCGGTCCAGATCAATGTGGAACCACGTCTTGGCCTGCTCCGCCGCGCGCAGCAGTTTGTCCAGAAACGAGCGCCGCTCCCCCTCGAACCGGCTCAGGATGTCGGCCGAATTGGCGCGCGGGCGAAACTGGTAGCGGTTGTAGAACGGCGTCCCCTCCGACATATGCCCGTCCAGCTCGAGATAAGTCAGCAGCGTGCGAACGACCAGCAGCCGGATGTCGTGCCGCGCGGACAGCTCGTGCAGGCTGGCGTCGAACTCGGCACCGAGCGAGAACAGGTGCTCGATGAGGCCGCGCACCGCGTCGGGAGCCGGGGTATCGCCGTACGCGAAGTTTTCCAAGGCGTTCAGGTCATCCGGGCAGACGAACATTTCGCAGAGCGACTTCTCACCGTCCCGGCCGGCTCGGCCGATCTCCTGCGCGAAGTTCTCGAGGCTCTTCGGAAGGTTGTAGTGGTACACGTAGCGAATGTTGGACTTGTCGATCCCCATGCCGAAGGCGATGGTGGCCACGACGATGGCGCGATCGGACTGGAGGAACCAGTCCTGCACGCGGGCGCGCTCGGCGTCTTCCATGCCGGCGTGATAGGCACGGGCGGGGTGCCCGGCCGCGGCCAGCCGCTTTGCCACCTGCTCGGCGGTGCGCTGGAGTGTCACGTACACGATGGTCGGCCCGGCTGGCCGTGCGGCCAGCCGGTCCAGCAGTTCCGCGTCGCGGTCGCGCGCGCCCGTGGCGCGGACCAGGCTGGGGAGGGTGGAGCGATAGACCCCCGTGCAGATGGCGCAATCCGCCGCGATGCCGAAGCCGCGGCAGATATCGCCCAGGACCTGCGGCGTGGCGGTCGCGGTGAGCGCGAGCACGCGCTCGGCCTTCACCTCCCGCGCGAACGCGGCCAGCTTGAGGTAGTCCGGCCTGAAGTTGTGTCCCCACTCCGAGATGCAGTGCGCCTCATCCACGGCGAACAGCGCAATGCGAAGCCGCGTGATCGCCTCGCGGAACCGCTCGTTGTTGAACCGCTCGGGCGCCACGTAGAGCAGTCGGATACGGCCGCTACGCACCCCGTTCATGATCTCGCTGAGCTCCGGAAGCGTTCGCGTCGAATCGAGCCGGTCGGCCGCCATGCCGCGCGCCTGGAGCCGATCGATCTGGTCTTTCATGAGCGCGATCAGCGGCGAGACCACCAGGCTCAGGCCGGCGAGGAGCTGCGCCGGCAGCTGGTAGCAGAGCGACTTGCCGCCGCCGGTGGGGAAGACGGCCGCCGCCGATCGGCCCGCCATGAGGTGCTCGATCACCTCGCGCTGGCCGGGACGGAATTGCTCCAACCCGAAGTTGGCGTGCAGGACGTCGTCAATCGATGGCATGCCTGGCCCTCCAAGGAAGTCTTGGGACATTCCGCCGGCATTGCCCCGTTCTCGTCCGGATAGTGATCTTGCGTACAGTATAACGAGCGGTGGCCGTTTGGCTAGAAGAAAGTTGGGTAGTGGCTCCGTGTTCCTCACGGCGCTCAGGCTGACACGCTTTCGCCTATCACTCGACGAGCAACGGCACCCTACTCGGTGCGGCGCACGGTGATATGGCGGAGCCAGTGGGTGTCGTCCATGTCGGGGAAGTCGCGGCGCAGGTGCACGCCGCGGCTCTCTTCGCGCTCGAGCGCGCTGGACGCCGTGAGCCGCGCGATGGTGAGCATGTTCTGGAGCTGCCAGCCGGGGGGAGTGTCAAACTGGGTGAAGAGCGCGTAGCGGCACCAGAAGTCGATGGCTTCCAGCGCCCGGCCGAGGCCGGCCGCGTCGCGCTCGATGCCGGCGTCACGCCACATCTCGCTGGCCAGCGCGTTCCGCAGGTCGACCAAGTTGTAGGCCTCTTGCTGTGCGGTGGACGGGGGGTAGGCGAGCGGCAGTGCGGCGTACGTATCGCGCTGGCCGCGCGCCGCCGCCGCCGCGCCCGACCCGCAGTGCACCCCGTATACCAGCGCCTCGAGCAGGCTGTTCGACGCCAGCCGGTTTGCGCCGTGCAAACCGCTCGACGTCACCTCGCCGCAGCCCCAGAGTCCCTCGAGGCTGGTCCGCCCATCCATGTCCACCGTCAGCCCGCCAATCATGTAGTGAGCGCCGGGGCGGACGGGGATCAGGTCGCGCGTGATGTCCAGGCCGAAGCTCCGGCACACGCGGTCGATGCCCGGGAAGCGCTGCCGCACCAGCGACGGGTCGAGGTGGGTGAGATCGAGGTAGACGTTGGGGTGCTGCGTCTTCGTCATCTGCTCGGTGATGGCGCGCGCGACCACATCGCGCGGCGCGAGCTCGGCGCGGGGATCGTAGTCGGGCATGAACCGGACGCCGTTGCGGTCGCGCAGGTACGCTCCCTCGCCGCGCACCGCCTCGGTGATCAGGTGCCGGGCGGACCCGGCGATGTAGAGCACGGTCGGGTGAAACTGCATGAACTCCAGGTCACGCAGCTCGGCGCCGGCTCGGTAGCCCATGGCCATGCCGTCCCCCGTGGCGATGGGCGGGTTGGTCGTCTCGCGGAAGAGCTGGCCGGCCCCGCCAGTCGACAGGATGGTCTCTTTGGCCCAGACCAGGGTGCTGCCGCGCGCCGGGTGCCAGATGAGCGCGCCGACGCAGCGCCGGTCGGCGGTGAGCAAGTCGATGGTGAACGCGCGCTCCCAGATGGTGAGGTTGGAGCTGCTGCGCGCGTGCGCGATCATGGCCCGCATGACCTCGCGGCCGGTGGCGTCGCCCATGGCGTGCACGATGCGGCGGAAGCTGTGCCCCCCCTCGCGCGTGAGCGCCAGCCGGTCGCCGGTCCGGTCGAAGTTCGTGCCCCACTCGATGAGTTCGCCGATGCGGTCCGGCGCCTCGCGCACCACCATCTCCACGACCGCGCGGTCGCACAGCCCATTGCCGGCCGCGATCGTGTCCTCGATGTGGTTCTCGAACTGGTCTTCGGGGTCGAGCACCCCGGCGATTCCCCCCTGGGCGTAGGCGCTCGAGCTCTCGTCCAGCGAGTCCTTGCTCACGACCAGCACGTCGAGCGGCGGGCCGACCTCGAAGGCCGCGCGCAGGCCGGCGAGCCCGCCGCCGATCACGAGCACGTCGGTGAAGAAGTGCGCGGGGCCCTTCGGCTGGAACGCGGCCAGGTAGCGGGGAGAGACGGAGGCGGTGCCGGTCATGGCTGCTTCGTACGTGCGGGGGTCGTCGCCGGCTTGGCGGGCTGGGAGCGACTCTTGGTGTAGGCGTCGACGATGTCGCGATATTCGAACGGCGCGTCACGCCGGCCCGCGTCGTAGTTGCCCCCCAGGTCGTCCTGGGCCGTTGCTCCGGGGCCGCGCCGCGTGTTGCCGATCCGCTTCTCCTTGAGCGTCGTGCCGGGCTCGCGCGGCGGCTTGTCTTGCCGCTTCGCGGCCGCGCCGCCGGCGTCCCCTTCCTTTCGACCGGGGTCGTGGAACTCCTCCACGAACTGCTCGAGCTGCTCGCGGGTCCAGCCGAGCCGCTGGAGCAGCTCGGGGTCCACGTCGCCCGACTGAACCTGATCGCTCAATCGCTCGAGCACCAGGTTCACGGCGGCGTTCGAGTAGTCGCGGTTCGGGGCGTCGGGCGAAGCCGGACTCGGGACCGAGTCGCCCGGCTCGCGCGCGGTGCGCGTGGCGCGGTTCGGGCCGCCCCCCGGACGCGCATCCTCCGTCCGCTCGCCGGACTCGAGGTTGCCGCCCGATCCGCTCGACCTGTCCGATGCCTGCGATCCGGGCTCGCCCGTCGAACGCGTCGGACTGCTGCCGCTCGATCCGGACTGCGGCGTGGAGCGTCCGCCCCCCTGCCGCCCACCGCTCGGTGATCCGGGCTTGCCCCCCGGCTTGCCGGAATCCTTGCCGTCCGGCTGCGACGCGTTACCGTCCGGCGCGTCCCCCTTGTCCGTGCCGGGTTCGCGCGACGCGGCCGGCTGCTTGGACCCGTTCGAGGGGCCGGGGGCCGAGCCGCTGTCCTGGGAGTCGCCGCCTTTGGGCTCGCCCTGTTTTCCGCCGGCTGCGGGATTCCTCTGCGCCGCCCCGTTCGATCCCGATGGCGCGCCGCTGGGCTTGCCGCCGCTCGTGGAGCTCGGCGGGGAACCCTTCTCCGAGTCGTCCCCCGGCGTCTCGCCGGCCTGGGAGCCCGGCGCATCCTGCTTGCCGGTCGTCGGTTTTGCGCCCGCGCCCTTGGGTTGGTCCGAGCCGTCCTTGGGAGTCATGTTCTTCGTTGGGGTGGGTGAGCCGGAGCCGGCATCGCGCTTGCTATCGTTGCCAGGCTGCCCGTCCCCGTCCTTGTTCGTCGCGCCGTTCTCGCGCTGCGCGCCCTTCTCGCCCGCTCCGGGGCGGTTGGTCGCAGAGTTCTCGCCTGCCTCGCGTTGGCTCTTGCCGGGCTCGCCGCTCGGCCGCTCGGCGTCGCCGCGCGCCGGCTGGTTATCATCGGCAGTCCCCTGCGCGTCGGTGGGGCGGCGTTCGCCGTTCTGTTTGCCCTGCGGGCGCGATGGATCGTTGCCGCTTGGCTCTGCGTTCGGCCGCCGCGCGCCGGGCGCGGCGCCCGGCGAGCCCGGTGGGCTGCCTGGGCGAGAGGCGGGATTGTTCGGTCGGGCACCCGGCTGGGATCGGTTGCCGTTTTTCTGAGCATCGCCCGGCTGGCCGCTGTCGCGCGACGGCGAGTTTGCCGGCTGTGTTGGTTTGTCGCCGCGCTCGGCGCCGCCGGGCTGGCGCTCGGTCTGCCCCGGCCCGGTTTCGGTTCCCGGCTGCTGGCCGTCCGATTCTCCGGACCCCTGGGAGTCTTTCGCGCCACCCGCTTGCTTGTCGGGCTTGCCGCGCGACTTATCGGTTCGCTGGTCGGGAGATTGCGTGCTGTCCTTGCGTTCCTGTGCTTCGCCGGTCTGGCCGCTGTTCGAGCCGGAGCGTTCGGAGCGGTCGCCGCTCGGGCGCGTCCCCCGGCTGCTCGCGGGCTTCTCGCCGGGCTCTCCCTTGCCGGCGTCGCTTCCCTGGTTCTCGGCGCCGGACGTTGCTGGCTTGTTCTGATCCTTATTGGCACCCGCTGCCGGCTTGTTCCGCTCGCCGGACGGGCGCGTCTCGCTCCCTTCTGGTTGGGCTTCCTGGTCCCGCTTGGCGCCGTCCTGTGTGCGGTCTTGCCCTTCGGTGGAGCGATCGGCGGAGCGTGGCGGCTGGTCGCCGGAATCGGGGCGGCGCTCCTTGGCGGGCGAGGGGGTATCCGCGTCCGCTTTTCCCGCGTCTTTGTCGCTTTTCTGCTGGCCGGTCGTTGGGTCGCTTTGGTCCTTGTCGCCCGCCAGCTTCTCGCGGTCCTTCTCGCGGAAGAAGTCGAGGATTTTCTGGACGGGGTCATCGGGCCGCTTGTCGCTGTTCGGCTCCTGGGTTCGCTGCGGCGTCGGCTCGGTTTGCTCGCCGGGCTGCGGTGCCTTGTCCGGCTCGGTCGGCGTTTCGGGTTCATTCGCCTTGTCGGGTTCGTTGGGCTTATCGCTCGGCTCGTCGGCTGCGGCCTGTTCGGCTGCCGCGGCCGCCTTGGCGGCGTCGTCGGCGCGTGCCAGCTCGCGGCTTCGCTCTTCCGGATCGAGCGGTGAGCCGAGACGAATGCGGTACGACGTGGTCTTGGTGCGGCTCGACTTGCTGTCGACGGCTTCGGCCCAGTAGGAGATCTCGTCCCCGGCGGCGAGCTGGAGCGGCCCGAGATCTAGCCAGTGGGTGCCGTGGAACTCCTTGGCGGGCGGCTTGTCCTGCATGAAATCGAACGAGGCGAGCGATTCCTCGCCGCGCGTTACGTAGAGCTTGACGTGCTGCACGGCGAAATCGTCGCCCGCTTCGACTTCGATGGGAATGACGGCGTTCGCGGAAACCGGCGGATCGACCAGGTCTTTGCCCGGCCGGTGGATGGAGACGGTGGGCGGAAGATCGTGCCGCACCTTGATCTCGAAGCTGACCGGTTTCGGATTCGTGTCGCCGCGCATCGTCTCGAACCAGACGATGTACGTCGTATCGTTCGGCCCGACTTCGTACTCGGTTTCGAGCTGGTTCTCGCTGCCGGGCGCGAGCCGCAGCGTGGGACCGGGGCGTTTGTCCGGCCCGAACCGCAACTGGCCGCTACGCGCCGACTGGTTCGTCGTAGCGCGGATCGCAACACGGGTGCCCTCGAGCGCGTCGATGTTGCCGTTCGAGCTCGTATAGGGGGGCCAGCCGGTATATTCGGGATAGCGGTAAGACAGGCGCATCTCCGTGATCATGGGCGCCTGGACGACCTGGACCGAGAACGGTTCGGTGCGGCAATCACCGCCGACCAGGTAGTAATCGAACGGCTTGTCGACGGCGGGGAGACGGGTCTGCCAAGGTTCGAACTGCCGCTCGGGCGCCCTGAGCTCCTGCTCGCGCCAGGACTTGCCCTGGTTGTCCGACCAGTACAGAGTGACCCGCTGCGGCTCGCGTCCCTGTGCGATCGCGCTGACGGTGACTTCTGTTCCCGCGACAACCGTGCTGCGGTCCGGGTCCTTGCCGGGCAGCACGTCGGTCAGGCGGGTCTTGGTAGGGGGCTGGATATCGGCGGTGGGGAGCAGGGCGCGGCCGAGCGAATCGGCCAGCGAGCGGTGCATGAAAATGGCATTGAAGAGGACTCCCGCGCATACGGCCAGCACCGCGGCGCCGAGGCCATAGCTGGCACGGACCAGTTTTTCCTGGTTGATTTTCTCCTCGACCTGGACGCGGGACAGGTCGGCGACCGCACGCTCCTCGATGGCGGCCAGGACGCGCGGCGGCACATCCTGCGGGCGTCGCCGCAGGTCCAGGAAGTTGACCAGGCTGTTATAAAAATCGGGGACCGCGCGCTCGATGGTCCGGGCGGCGTAGAACGCGTTGATCCGCCGCAAGCCGGGCACGACGATCGCCAAGGCCAGATAGGCGACGGCCGCGGTGGAGGCCAGCAGGAGCAGAACAAGCCGCACCGAGCGGGGCAGCACCACCGCGTGGTCGAGCGTGACGACCGTGAGCACGTAGACGATCGCGGCGGTCAGCAGGCGGACGAATCCGGTGCCAAGCTCGACGGCTTTGATACGCGTGCGCGCACGATCGAGCTGGAAATCGATGAAGTGCTCGTAATCGAGCATCTGATCCTGGTCGGTTCCTGCGGCCATACGGGTCTCCCGCGGCAAGCGCGGCACGTGACACATCCATTATAGGCGATCGCGCCGCGTCGCCGGGCCACAAAAAACGGGCGGCATTCTCGAGTAGCCGCTACAATGGACGGTCGTTGCGGATGGGCACGGGCGTGGAGAAACAGCCCGCGCCGAGCGCAGCCGGGCCGTCGCGCGGCCTCGCCCTCTGCCCCCTCTCCCCAGGCGGCGGGCGACTCTGAGGAAAGTCGCCCGCCGCTGGGGGAGAGGCAAGCGGGGTGAGGGCGGGCGAGCTGGAGCAGTGCTTCCTCGCGGTTCATGATCGCTATCCCCGAACTCGATTCGTCAAAGGCCTCACCGATGCGCGCATGGTCTCGTCGCTTGCTGTTCGCCGTCGCCTGCGTCACCCCGGCGGTTCGTGCGGCGGAGCCGGAGCGTCCGCTCCCCCCGGCGCTCTGGCTGACGTACTCGGGGAAGCTGTCTCCGGTCGCACCCAACAAGGGGGACGAGCGAGCCTTCCGGATTCACTACGTGTGCCGGGCGGCTGGCACAGGCTATGAGCTTGCCTGGGTGCTCGACGAGCTCTCGGGATCTCCCGCGTGGCCGTGGCCGCATCGCTTCGGCGCGATGCGTGCGGACGGCTCGCTGCATGTTACCGCCCCGCAGGAGGCGCCGGCGGTGCAGGGGAGCCTGGACGGCACCGTGCGCGTCGTCTCGCTTCGCTCGCCGCTCTACGAGAGCGCGGACAGGCTGCGGGCCAAGGCGGAATGGGACGAAGGGAAGGCGCACTACGACGTGGTCGGGCGCGAGGAGATGGCCCGGCGCCGCTGCTGGAAGGTGACCGTATCCGCGAACCTCGGTCTCAAGGCGGTCGATTGGGTCGACGAGCGGCAGCCGGTCGTCGTGCGGCATGAGGAGGTGACGTTTCTGGGGCAGGGGGTGCCGCACGAGCTGTCCCTCGAGCTGGAACAGGCGAAAACCATGTCTGCCGACGAGCTAGCGCGGCGGCTTGCGCACCACGCCCGGCTCGTGGCGCTGCGCGGGCCGGCGCCGGAGCGGTCCACGGAGCCCACGGCTGCGTCGCCCGTTCCGGCCACGTCCGAGCTGCTCGACAAATCCCGGTCGGCGCTCGCCGATATCCAGAAAGACAAGGACGCAGGCCCGTTCGCGAGGCTGGCGCGCGATATCGTCAAGGAGGTCGAGGCGTCGCTGGAACAGCAGGGATCGCTCGAGCATCTGGCCGCATCGGCGGTCGGCAAGCCGGCCAACGAGTTCACGCTGCCCCTGGCGCGGGGTGGCAAACTGTCGCTCGCCGCGCTCAAGGGCAAGCCCATCGTGCTGCACTTCTGGGAGTACCACGCCGAGCCGCTCACGGCGCCCTACGGCGAGACCGGGTACCTCGACTTCCTGAAGCGGAAATACGCGAACCAGGACGTGCACATCGTCGGCATCGCCGTGGACGAGCGGCTGCGCGACGAGACGACACGGCCGGCGGCGCGCAAGGACGTCCGCGCCTTCTGCGAATTCATGAACCTGAGCTATCCGGTCGCTTTCGACGAGACCGGGGCGATCCGCGAGTTCGGCGACCCGCGCAAGGCAGGGGCGAAGCTGCCGCTCTACGTCTTGATCGCTCCGGACGGCAAGGTGGTCGCGCATCACGCCGGGGTGTGGAGCAAGACGGGCGACGAGGGGCTCAAGGAACTGGACGAGCGCTTGAGCAAGCTGCGCCCGTGAACTCGGTACCCCTGGGGATTCCCGAGGTCTTGAGCGTAGTCTGAAGACTCCGGCAATCGTGCCCGACCGAACGTCGCCGCGGCGCGGCGGACCGACCCACCGGTTCGGTGCAGGATCCTGATGCGTGGTTCACCCCACAGCCGGGCGCAACGCGCCACGCGTGCGCCGCGTGCCCGGATGGCTCACGCGCTCGTCGTCCTGATCGTCCTCGTCGCGACCGTTCCCTTCCTGGACAAAGCGTTCCACATCGACGACGACGCGTACCTGCGGATCGCGCGACAGATCCTGAAGGACCCTCTGCATCCCTACGGGTTCTCGTGGACGGTCGGAGGGGAATCGTTCCACGTCTTCGACCATCACCGGTCCCCGCCGCTGTTCAACTACGTGTTGGCCGTGGGGCTGCGCGGTTTCGGCGAATCCGAGCTGGTGCTGCACAGCCTATCGAGTCTTTTCACCGCCGCGCTGGCCTGGTCCGCCTATGCCCTCGGCGCGCGCTTCTCATCGCACCCGCTGCGAGTTACCGTGCTGGTAGTCCTGAACCCTCTGGTGCTGCCCGGCCAGAACGTGATGCTCGACGTTCCGATGCTCGCGCTGGGCATGGCGGCGTTGGCTTTCCATGTGCATGCGATCGATCGCGCTAGCCGGCCGCTTGCGCTGACCGGCGGCATCCTGGCGGGCTTGGCCGTGGTGACCAAGTACCCGGCCATCCTGGTGCTGGTCGTCATCGTTATCTATTCAGCCGTGCGACGCAGCCGGCTCTGGCTGCCCGCTCTGCTGGCCGCGTGTGTCCCGATCGGCGCGTGGTGCGTGCAGAATCTGGTCACCGAGGGGACGCTGCATGCGGTGCACCAGCTGTCGCGTCCCGCCGAGTTCGGCGAGGGGTTCGGCGTGCGCGCGATGGCGCTGCTCGCGATCCTGGGCTCGGGCTTCGTGCCGTTCCTGGCCGGCGTGCGGCTCGGCGTGCGTGCGGCTTGGCACCTGGCCGCGCTCGGGTTCAGCCTGCTCGCGGCCGCAGCGTGGGTCGTCCTGCACCAGCCGATCCTTTCGATCGCGTGGCCGCGCGCGCTGGAGGCGGGCGCGTTCCTGGCGCTGGGCGAACTGGTCGTCCTGCTAGCGATCGGCCGCGTCTCGTCGCGCTCGACGCCGGGGCGCGTGGACGACGCCTTCCTGCTCGCCTGGCTGGTGCTCGGCCTTGTCGCCGGCACCGCGGCCCCGTTCGTGGCAGTTCGGCACGTGCTCTGGGCCGTCCCCCCGGCGGCCCTGGTGCTCATGCGAACGTGCCCGCAGGCGGGGCCCGAGTCGGCATGGCAGGGGGTCCTGGTCGGTTGCGTTGCCCTGCTGGGTATGGGCGTCGCCGCGGCGGACCGCGAGCTGGCAAATCTGGAACGCGACGAAGTCAACGAGCTGCGGCTCGAGGTCGCACATGTCACCGCGGGCGTTTATTACTCGGGCGAACATGGCTTCGCGTACTACTGCTCGAAGCTGGGCATACGCCCGCTGCTCGCCGGCGCCGATCTTCCCGCGCGCAGCGTGCTCGTCGTTTCCCCGCGCACGGCCCAGACCTTGCCGCGCGCGCTCGAGCGTCGCCTGATGCTCTGGGAGACCATCGATCGCAGCGGCCGCATCCCGTTCAGCACCGTCTCGTACGGTGTCAACTTTTACGCCACCGGCGTGACCGATCTTCCCTGGCATATCGGGCAGCCGGCGCGGCCGTCTGTCTCCGTGTACGTGGTGCGCCCGGTTGCGGCGATGGAGCGGTCGGAGGCGAGCGGCCGGCCCGGGATAACGCGATAAAAGAAGCCGTGGCCCAGAGCCGCGCCCGGCGCTGATGAGAATGTGCGTCCGGTTTTTATGCCGGTTTGGTGGGGTGTAATCACAGTGGTCGCAGCATTCTCGCTCGTTGAACCGCAAACCGCAGGCGTGCGCGTGGTCTTGGGCTACCGCAAACGCAGGCGCCCAGGCTTGCTGGGCCACCGTGAACCGGGAAAGCGCAGAGCAAGGTGTGGCGCGACGTTGCCCGTGCTCGGCGAGGTCAACGACGCGCACGCCTGCGGAGACCGCTGAAAAAGGGGCTGCGTGCTGCACGGACTGGGCTTCGCGTGCCACGGACTACGCCTTTCGCATCACCCCCGGGCACCTTTTTCAGCAGTCTCCTGCGGCTTGCGGTTAAACGACGCGGCGGAGCCGCAACCACACCGATTCTGGACTTTCCCCCTTCATTCTGGGACAAAAGTGTCCGCAGTGGCTCTTCCTCCGTACGTGTCGGCCCGTCCATGAGTGAATCCGCAGAGCAGCCCAGGAGCGGACCCAGCTCGCCTGCGCCTGAATCCACGTCATCCAGTCTGCTGGAGCGGGTGAAGGCACGCGATGCGGAAGCGTGGCGGCGCCTGGTCAGTCTGTATGGTCCCATCGTTTACCACTGGTGCCGCCGCATGGGACTGCAGCCCGAGGATGCGGCGGATCGTGGGCAGGAAGTCTTCATCGCCGTGGCCGGTGGTATTGCCGCCTTCCAGCACGATCAGCCCGGCCAAACCTTCCGCGGCTGGCTCTGGACCATCACTCAAAACAAGATCCGCGACCATTTCAGGCAGACGGGTAAGCAGCCGCCGGGCATCGGTGGCAGCGACTTCCAAGGTTTCCTCGCGCAGGTTCCCGGCGGCGAATCGGCGCCATCCACCGCCACCGGCGAACCCGAGCCGTGTGGTCAGCTGCTGCGCCGCGGCCTGGAAATGGTTCGGGGCGAGATCGAGGAGCGCACGTGGCAAGCGTTCTGGCGCGTCGTCGTGGACGGCCGCAGTCCGGCCGACGTGGGCGCCGAGCTTAATATGGCGCCGACGGCTGTGCGCAAAGCCAAATCGCGCGTACTGCAGCGACTTCGGCAAGAACTGGGCGACTTGCCGGCGCCGTGACCCGAACGCGTGTCACACGCCATCGTTGATAGGGGTAGACCGGACTCTTCGTGCGTTCGCGCGAGACACGGGAGACTGCCCATGCGCCTTGCCACGTGCCCCGACCGCCAGCGGCTGGCGGAATATACTCTGGGAAATCTCGCGCAGGACGGGCTCGAGTCGATCTCCCAGCATCTCGACTCCTGTGCCGGCTGCCAGTCCACACTGGAGTCGCTCGACAACCTCTACGACACGGTGGTGAGCGAACTCAGGCATCCGCCCGCCTCGGACCCCCTGGTCGAGGAGCCGTGCTGCCGCGAGATGCTCGAGCGCCTGGAGACGATGCGGCTGGAAGGCGATGGAGCCGCATGGGATCCCTTCACCACCCCACCCCCAGTCCCCGGACCGGACCGCGCCGTTCGGGGAGCCGGCTCAAACTGCGATGTCCCTCTGGGCCGTTTGCGCGACTATGACTTGCTCGAAACGATTGGCTCGGGTGGCATGGGCACGGTCTACCGCGCCATGCATACGAAGCTCAAGCGCGTGGTCGCGCTCAAGCTGCTGCCCAGCGAC
>JBGPMX010000049.1:0-13392 GCA_041487215.1 Planctomycetia bacterium
GACGCCGTCCGCCTCGCCGCGGAAGTTCGTGATGATGCGGTGCCGCAGCACGAGCTGCGCGACCGCGCGGACGTGCTGGCAGGAGACGTTGTACTGGCCGGCGATCGCGGCGCGCGCTTTCGCACCAATCACCAGATACTGCACCGCGCGGGTGCCCGCTCCCCAGTTTACATAGTCCTTGACGAACGGCGGAGCAATCGCGTCGTCGGGTCGTGACGACCGGCAGAGGTTCACGGCGTAGAGCGCCACGTGGTCGCTCACCGGGATCTTGCGCACGATCTGCTGGAGCTGGATGATCTCGTCTCCGCTGAGCACCTTCGCGATCGGCGACTCGGCGTCCGCGGTCGTGCTCTTGGCGATCTGCAGCTCGTCCTCGGGGCGCGGGTAGCCGATGCGGATGTCGAACATGAAACGGTCGAGCTGGGCCTCGGGCAGCGGGTAGGTCCCCTCCTGCTCGATCGGGTTCTGGGTCGCGAGCACGAAGAACGGCTGGGGGAGCGCGTAGGTCTGGCCGCCCACGGTGACCTGGAGTTCCTGCATCGCCTGGAGTAGCGCGGCCTGCGTCTTGGGCGGCGTTCGGTTGATCTCGTCGGCCAGCAGGATGTTGGCGAAGACCGGACCCTTGACGAAACGGAAGCTGCGGCTGCCCGTCGTGCGGTCCTCCTCGATCACCTCGGTGCCCGTAATGTCGGAGGGCATCAGGTCGGGGGTGAACTGGATGCGGTTGAAGGCGAGGTCGATGGCGCGCGCGATGGTGCGGACCATGAGCGTTTTGGCCAGCCCCGGCACGCCGATCATCAGGCAGTG
Organism: Planctomycetia bacterium; assembly: GCA_041487215.1. Taxonomy (GTDB): domain Bacteria; phylum Planctomycetota; class Planctomycetia; order JALXBF01; family JBGPMX01; genus JBGPMX01. The sequence goes on from JBGPMX010000049.1 coordinate 808, forward strand.
CCCGCGGGAAAAGACCGCGGTGAGCACGTCGTCCACGACCTCTTCCTGGCCGACAATGACCTTGGCGATCTCTTGCTTGAGGCGAGTCCGCGCGGCGCCCAGCTTCTCGATGGCCGCCAGCTCGTTGGCGGCCGCGGGCCGGGCGGCGGTGAGAGGATTGGCTTTGGCGGTCACCGGCATCTTGAGGAGCTCCTGCCTTGTTGGGAGTGCGTTCCAGCGGCGTGACTTCCTCGTCATCCGTTCCGTCCCACGGATCAGGCAACAGAGAGTCCGTGGGATTCCGCAAGTCGAGCAGGTCTCGTGTAGGACTCAGGCGCGTCGGCTCATCGCACACGAGCCCGAAGCGCGAGCGAGGGCGATCTGGGCTTGATTTCCTTGCTGGCGCGTCGGGCTAGTAATCCCCCTCGGGGGCACTTCGGGCTAAGTAGGTCCGCAGAAAGATGTACGTCAGGCTTTCCAGCCTGACTCGGTTCGGCATCGGCCTTGTCAGGCTGGAAAGCCTGACGTACGCCCGATCCGCAGCCCACGTTCTTCTGCGGACCTGCTTAGTTCTCGAGCGCGTAGGCGACCACGTTGACAGCCAGCTGCCGGCAGCTCGCCGGGTCATAGCCGTCGCCGTACGGATCGGCCACCTGCTTGAGCGCGGTCACCGTGTCGTGCTTCGAGTAGACGATCACCAGCCGGTCCTTCACCGCGATTCCCTCCAGCTCGGCAGGGCGCGCGCCGCCGCTCTGGCGGTCATGCAGCTGATCGATTGTAAAGAACGATCGGTAGATCGGGTGGTCGGCATCGAGCTTGGCGAGCATCTGATCGGGATAGAGCCGCTTGACCAGCGCGCGCACGTGCTGATCGAACTCGGACCGCCCGCAGCAGTTGTTGATGAACAGGAAGCCGCCGGCGTCCAGGTGGCGGCGCAGCGCCCGCACATCGTCGTCGCTGAACTTGGGGTCGCGATGCCCGGTGAGGAACAGGAACGGGTACGGCGCGAGCTCGACCGCGCTCGCATCGACGCTCTTGAAATCGAAGCCGACGGCCAGGCTCGAATCCAGCGCCACGTGCCGCAACAGCTGGTAGGTGCTGTTCGGATCGGGGTTCCAATCCCCCTGGTGACGCAGCTGCGCAAACTGGAACTGCGCCCGGTCGCGCACGGCTGGCGCGTGGATCTCGCGCGTCACCGCCTGCACCTCGCCCAGCTTCCGGGTGCCGGCCACGTACGAGACGATGTTGATGCCCAGGCGGATGGCGTCGCCGGGGATGAGGCGAGCGCCGCGCGGGTGCGTGTGCTCGTCCCAGCCGCAGCTCAGATCGTACGGGCTGAAAATCACGGCGCTGCGACACCCCACATTCATGCCGAAGAGCTGCGGCGGGCCCTGGTTTTCGTTCCGGACCGCGCCGTCGTACGTCAGGTAGTGCACGTTGGTGTACGGGTAATAAGCGCGGAAGATGGGGTGGTCGGTCTGGAGCAGGTCGAAGGAGCGGTCGGGGAACATCTGCCGCACCTCGTCGCGGAACGACTGCGCGAACTCGGCGCGGCCGCAGCAGGCGTCGCCCAGGAGTGTGCCGCCGTCGAGCACGTACTGGCGGATGGCGCCGCGCTGGTCCTCGGTGAACTCGAACGCCTCGTGCCCGCTGACGTAGAGGATCGGGATCTTCGATGGCTGGCCTGCCTGGTGTGCGGCCACCAGCTCGTTGACGTTCCAGTACTTCCAGCCGTACCACAGGCCGAGCTCGTAGCGGCAGTGCCGCATGAGGTTGTCGGCGTCGCCCGGGTCGGTGTTCCAGTCCTGCGTGGTGCCGTATTCGAGCTTGGCGATCATGATCGGCGGCGCGGGCTCGGCCTTGGGCTCGCTGCGCCTGAGCGGTGTGGCGGGCAGCGGGAGAGGCGGCATGCCTTCGGCCGCAGTCTGGCGCTGCGGGTTCTTGCGTGGCGGCGGCCCGCACGTGCCGAGCTTCCGGCCCGGCGCATCCTCGGCGGCGGCGATTGCCAGAGCCGATAGAACGGTGGCGGCCCAGCCCAGCGCCCGGATCGTCGCTGCTTGTGGTGCCCTTACATTGTTCATCGCGCTATCCCTCTCTCCCTGGGGCAGCAATAAACTCGAGTCTTGCGCCCCTCCTCAACCGATTTAAACAAAACCACCGCGTCATTTCACGTGCAAAAGAGGGCTACTTATCGGTCGCGGAATCGCGTCGGTTGCTCACGCGTTGCGGCCGTGCGCCCGCGCCGCGGTAGCGGACGCCCGGCGCGGGCTCCGGGGCCGCGATGACGCCCACATCCAGCTCAGGCTCCCCCGCCGTCACTTGCAGCCCGCCCAGCCTCGAGTCGAACGTCACCGACCGCTTGTCGAACTCGGCCTTCGCCAGGCGGTCGCGGTACAGGATCACAAAGAGCTCGTCCTGTACCTTCACCCACGTCTCCTCCGGACGCTCGAAGTGCCAGAGCTCGGGCCGCCAGATGATCTCGCCCGGCTTCGATTCGTAGAACGGCTTCGTACGCAGCTTGTTCACCAGCACGGCGGCGTGCTGGATGTTGCCGTCGATCGCCAGGATCTCGACCACGTCCTCGAACTTGTTGAGCGAGCGCACCTTCTCTGCGATGACCGCGATGTCGTCGTCCGAAAGCGGCTGCTCCTCTAGGTAGTCCGATCGCGGCACGCGCATGTTCACGCCTTCGAGCCGGCCTCCGCGCAGGTCGAGGATGAGGTCGTAGGTTCCCCCGAGTGGGAGCCCGCCGACGCGGAAGTTGCCCGAGTCGCTCTCGACCTTGCCGGGAAACCGTTTGCCGTTCGATCGGTTAACGGCCGCCGCGGATACGAGCGAGGACTTCTGGTCGATCTGTCCGCGGATGCTTGCGGCGTCCCCGGCCTGCGAACCGCGTCCAGCGCCGAAGAGAGCCGGGAGAACAAGCCAGAGCCGCGTGAGCCGGGCTGCGGAAAGGAGCAGCGGACGTGAAGGAAGTTCCATGGGAGCTGGCCAGTGGTTGAAAGAGCGGTGATGGATCCTACGGTGCGGTCGTGTCTTTTCCTGTTCCTCGCTTCGGCGCGTCGAATCCGGCCCCCTCTCCCGCTCATGGATTCGTGGGAGAGAGTCGGGGTGCGGGCCTCAAGCCCGGCGGAAAGCCCACGAACTTGGGTCTTGGTTGCGTTACCGCGAAGCGGTTGGACCCCGCAGCCCAGGGTAAGCGGAGCGGCTTTCAGCCGCGCAGCGCCACCCTGGGTAAGTAAGAGAACGAACCACCTACCCCGCAGGGGTTGTACAAGAGGAGATCCTCGGGGCTTGTCGACTTCTGTAGAACCCCTGCGGGGTACGTATCCTGATCCGGCGCTCACTCACCCAGGGTGGCGCGGCTAAAGCTGCTGACCCTGGGCTGTGGAGTCCAACGCCTGCGGCGTAGAAGATAAATGACTGCTGACTGTCCCCATGGTCCGTGGGCGCGGGGGCGAGGGGACCGGGCAACCAGGAAGCGCCGAGATCCTTCGCTGCTCGTTCCTCGCCGGCTCAGGATGACAATACCGACTGACCACTTATTATAAATGACTACCGACTGGCTGACTGTCGACTCCTGACTCCTGAACTCGCTCCTCCGCATAATCCGCGAGCGCGGGGGCGAGGGGACCGGGCAACCAGGAAGCACCGAGATCCTTCGCTGCTCGTTCCTCGCTGGCTCAGGATAACAGCCCTTCGCCCACTGTACCGTGCGTGTAGGAGAAGCGGGCCGCGGCACCGAGATCCTTCGCTTGGGCTCGTTCCTCGCCTGGCTCAGGATGACAACCCGCCGCACACTATACCGTACGTGCAGGGTTCACGCGTTCGCGTGTATTGAGGAACGGGAAAGAGCGGCTAGCGTTGGTACGCCGGCAGGTAGTGCATGTAAATCTCGAGGACCAGCGAGCTCATCGCGGTCCAGTACACCTTGTTCGGGCCCACCACGTTCTCTCCCTCGGACGTGCCCGGCGGCACGTCCCAGCTGCCGTCTCCGTTCTGCTTGGACAGCAACAGTTCGCGCACGCGCGGGTGCCAATCATTCCAGTATTTGCCGCCCGCCTGGAACTGCGCCTGGATCGCGTAGTAGTGGAAGTAATAAAAGTAGGCGATCGGACCGCTCGACCACTGCACGGGCAGCTTGCTGATGTAGTCGAGCGCCTTCGGGATACTCGGGTCGTCGTAGCGTCCGCTGAGCTGGAGGGAGAGGATGCCGGCCGCCGAGGTCTGTGGGCCGGCCCCGCCGCCGGGCTGGTACGAGAACCCGCCGGACGCGTTGGCGCACTTGTGCACGTAACCGATCGCCTTCTCGATGGTCTCCTGCGGCACCGGGATCTCGGCGTTGTTCGCGGCGCGCAGCGCCACGATCTGCATCACGGTCACGCTCAGGTCTGCGTCGTTCGGCGCCGGGGCGTAACGCCAGCCCCCCTGCGGAGACTGCGTCTTGACGATCAGCTCGACCGCCTTGCGCAGCTTCGTCTCGAGCTCGGGGTCGGGTGTCATGCCGTAGAGCTCGGCGAGCGCGAGCGTGGCCAGCCCGTGCTCGTACATCGATCCGAACGCGATGTAGCCGCTCGCCTGGGCGGACGATAGCAGGAACTTCTTCCCCTGCTCGAGCACGTCCTGGTACGGGCCGCGGCCAGGCACGTGCCCACGCCCCAGGAACGCCAGGATCGCTACGGCGTTCACCGCGTTGTTGTTGTGCCACGATCCGTCGGGCTTCTGCTTCGACGCCAGGTACTCGAGCGCACGGTCCACCGACCCCGTCACCTGCTCGACCACCTTTGTCTCGGTGAGCGGGTCCGCCCCCTGGCCGGATCGCGCCGGTGGCTGAGCAGGCGCCACGCCGCCGAGCAGCAGCAGGAGGACGGGAAAACGAAAAGCACGGTCCGCTCGGCGAGAAAGTGTGGTTGGTTTCATCTTCGGAGTCGCCCCTCACCCCCAACCCCTCTCCCCACGCTCGCTGCCATGATCTCTGAGGGCAGCTGCGCGTGGGGCGAGGGGAGAGGTGTGTGTGAGAAAATGTGCCCAACAGATCACCCCGTCAACGGATCACCCCGTCAACAGGTCAACAGGTCAGCAGGTCAACAGGTCAGCAGGTCAGCATGCGCTGCTCACGACAGACCCACCAGCCGGCGCAGGCCGACGTCGAGCGAATAAACCATCACGAGCAGCGCCAGCGTGAACCAGTTGTCCCAGATCGATTCCTCGCGGTGCACCTGGACCCGCTTGGGTTCCCCCTGAAGCTTCTCGGGGATCTTCGCGAGATCAGCCAGTTCCACAAGTTGACCGCCCGTCGAGCCGGCGAGCAGTTCCAGGGCAGGGCGGTCGACGTTCGGTCGCCGCAGCTCTTCCGGCGCGAGCGACACGCGGATCTCCGCCTCGACCGGCTCCTGTCCGCCACCCGGTTCGAACTGCACATGGTACGTCCCTTCGGACTTGGGGACGAACCGCCCGGTGTAGCGGCCGCGCGTGGCAGGATCGGCGTCGAGCGTGACCGTGTCCGCGCCGTCGGGTCGGGCCAGGGACACGGTCAGCTGCGGATCCGAACGAGGCGATCCGTCCGCAGCGAACGCCATGAGCTCCACCGTCGCCTGTTCGCCAGGCTGGGCACGGAGCGGACGCAGTTCGATCCAGCTCTTTTTGCCCGCCTTGTCGTCGCGCCGTGCCACGAAACGCACGGTTTGTCCCCAGAACTTGTAGAAGAACCGGTCCCCCACGTTCTGACGCCAGAGCCACGTGGAGTCGGTGCCGACGAACAGCACCTTCCCCTTGCCTGCGTAGTGATAGGCGATGAGCGGCAGCTTGCCGAATCGGTCGGCGATGGAGGGGTTGGACGCAAGCACGGTAGCGCCGGGGGCCGGACGGATGACCCCCGCGCACCAGTAGTATGGCGGCATGCGCGACCAGACGGCGGCGTTGCGGCCGGGTTCGTCGTACAGCCGCGTGGCGTCGTGCACGGCCCCCTCGGGCGTGATCTCCATCCGGAACGGGTTGTAAACCGCCGCGTCGTAGCCGGCCACGCCGCGCCGCACCCGCACGGGGAGCAGGTCGACCAGCGCACTGTTCTCGTAGGCGTGCGGCATCTGGTTGGGACCGGCGAGCACGACGAGGCCGAGCCCGCGCTCGCGCACCGCCTCGGCCAGCGCATCGAGCGACGCGGAGCCGAGCAGGTCGGGCGAGCAATCGCCCAGGATCACGCTGTGGTACGACGCCCATTCCTCTGCGGTGCCCGGCACGCGCGCCTCGTCCGCCCCGCGGTTCTTGATCTCCGTCTCGAGCACGAGCGAGGGATCGAGACCGTGGTCGCGGCGCATACCGTTCTTGAGGAAGCGAAAGTCCCAGCGCGGTGCCCCCTCGGCGTAGAGCACCCGGATCTTCTCATCGCTCACGCGCAGGAACGCCACGTCGCTGTTGTTTTCGCGTACGGTCTCTTCGGGCAGAGGAGCGATGCGTACGGTCAGATAATGCGCACCGGGTTGCTTCGCCTCGAACGAGAGCTCGATCTGCTGCTGCTCGGCCGAGCGCAACGTGAGGTCCTTCGAGTCGAGCGGCTGCTCTCCCTCGACGAGCTCGACCTTGACCGGGCGGCCGTCGAAGCCCTGGGACTCGATGGTCGCCGAAACGCTGGCGGTGTCTCCCTGCGAGACCAGGCCCGAGGTGAAGACGTCGACGATGGAGATGTCGCGCAGCCGTGCGGCCGACCCGGCCGGCCCGGCGAAGACGGGGGTGCCGGCGCGGCCGGCCGCCAGCGCGGCCTGGCTGAGCGACGTGCTGCCAGTGTTTTGCCCATCGCTCACGAGCACGATGCCCGAGACGGTGCGGCCCGCTGCTTCCTCGAGCACCTCGCGCACCGCCGCGCCAAGCGGCGACGTTTTGGCGCCCGGGTTGGGCGGTTCGGGGAGGTCCGCCGATCCGGCAGCGACCGGTATCTGGGCCAGCTCCTCGCCCACGCCGTAGAACCGCAGGTCGAAGCGCTCGGCGATCGGCGTCGCGAACGCGTCCTGCGCGGCACGTAGTGCCGCGTGGGCCAGCTTGGCGCGCGAGATCTGGTTGAGCGCGCGGCGGGTCTCGGCGTCTACCGTGCCGCCCGCCGCGGCGAACCCCGCCGCACGCGCCGCGGCCAGCACCGCGTCATCCGTCTCGAACGGGCCGGCCGGCAGGGTCATGCTCTGCGAGTGGTCTACCAGCACGGCGACAATCGGACGCTTCTCGATCTCGTGATCAATCTTGACGTAGGGGTGGCCGAGGACCAGGACCAGAATGCCAAGCACGATGATGCGGCATGCCGTGAGCAGGCCGCGGAGCGCCGGGGGGGCCGTCAGCAGATTCTGACGCTGGCGGCGGTAGGCGTAGTAGCCGATCGGGACGAGCAGCACCAGGCCGATCCAAAACAGCGCCGGCCGCTGGAACGAGAACCGCGCGTCGCTGATGTGCTCGGTGATGTCGCTCGATATGCCGAGCAGCTTGAGAAACCAGGGAAGCAAGTGCGTGCATCCTTAAGGGCGTCGAACAAAACCAGTCGAGGCGGGAGGCGTCAGTTCTACCAGACGTTTTGTTCGGTGCTGTAAAAGATCCTTCTCTCGGGTGGTCGGATGCGGTGGCGGCGGCGGACCCGGGCGCTCCTGCCCCTCACCCCCCAATGGGCTGATGAAAGCTATGCACTTTCCAGCGGACCCGCGCGCTGGACACGGCTGAGCCATTTGAACGAAACGTTTGCGACCGGGGCAGCTGATACTCCCCCTTCCCTCCCTTGCGAAGGGGGGACAGGGGGGGCGTTCCTCAAACTGACCTACTACCAACGTCTGGGCTCGCTCTGGACGTTCGACTGATCTGCCTCTCGACTCTTGTTCTGGCTCTCGACTCTCGACTCTGGACTCTCGACTAGCTACGGCGTTCCCTTCACCTTGGTCAGCCGGTTGAAGTAGTCGTCGATGAATTTGCGATACCCTTCGGGCCCCTCTTCGCGCATCCCCTTGAGCAGCTCCTCGCGGAGCCGCGGCTGCATCTTGAGGATAATGGCCTCGCTCGCCAGATCGATCTCGTTTGGCTGGTAGCCCCCGGCCCGCGGCGTGCGGCCGTTCGGGTTGGGCTGGCTGCTCATGGCCTCGAGCAGCGCCTGGACGACCTGGGATGTACCGGGCTGGCTCGGCTGGTTGGGTGCTTGTGCCTGGGCCGGCTGCGGCTGCCGCATTGCCTGAGCCATCTCGAGTGCCTGCTGCAGGCCCGCCGAGCGCATGAGCTCGGCCAGTTCCTCGGTCGAGGATTCGTCCTGGACACCGAGCGCCTGCTGGAGCTGCCGCATCAGCTCGGCGAGCTGGGCGCGGTGCGGCGCGAGCTCGTGCTGCGCGTCGCGGAGCTGCTGTCCGGTCTGCCGCTCGCGTTCTTCGAGCAGGCTGCGCAGGTCGTTGGCAGCCGGTTCGCGCTCGGCGTTCTCGCGTGCAGACTTCGCCTGCGTGTCGCGCTGTTTCGGGAGCGGCCGCGCCTTCTTGGCGTACCGCGGATCGATCTTCTCCCGTGCTCCGGTGGGGGGCAGAAACATTTCTTCCTCGTCTTCCGGGTCGTTGCCGCGCTTCGCGTTTGCACGCTCGGCATCCTTGGCTCCCGTCATCTCTGCGGCGTCGTGCTGCTCGGTGTCCTGTTCGCGAGGCGGGACAAGCCGCTCTTCCCCCTCCGGCGTGTACGGTGCGTCGGGGAAGTCGGGACGGCGCCGCCGCGGGCGCATGCGTTCGGCCTCGCGCATGCGTTCGGCCTCGGCGAGCAGCCGCTCGGCCTCCGTCTCGATCTTCGTCTGCTCGGTGCCGATGTGGGGCAGCAGGATGGGCAGGGCATCTTTGGTCTGCCGCGCCAGATTGTTCTCGCGTCCTTCGAGCATTTGCATCTGGCCGAGCAAGCGGTCGAGGAAGTCGGCCAGTTCTTTCATCTCGTGCGACGCCAGTTCGGCGTTCTGCGCGCTCAGCTCGCGTCGCATCTCGGCGAGCGCGGCGGATGCGTCGTCGCGCATGTTCTGCTGGGCCCGCGCGATTGCTTCCAGCCGCGGCCGCATGGCCTCGAGCTGGCGCTGGATGCGTTCGGTCGTGTCCGCCAGGGTGGCGACGTCGGGGGCCGGCTGCTTGGCGTCGGCCGCCTGGCGCATGGCCTGGCTGGCCTGGCGCATCGGCTGGAGCGCCAGGTGCTGGAACGCCTGCTCGGCGGCGCGCATCTGGGCCGCGAGCTCCTGGGGGATGAGCCGGGACGCGGCCACCTCCTTGGCGGCCCGGTCCAGCTCGGTCTCGAGCTGCGTGCCGAGCTGTGCGTTGGATTCCTCCATGCCGGCCAGCTTCGCCAGCTCCTGCCGCACCTCGGCCAGCTTCTTCTCGAGCGCCTCGGCCGCGGCCGGGTCCTTCAGCGTTGCGGCGCCGGGCTGCGGTGGCGACGCGGCATCCGCCTGCGGTGTGCGCGCGGGCGCCGGCTGGGACGGGTTCGCGTCCGTCGCCGCCTGCCGTGCGGCATCGGCCGGCCGCTCGCGCGCCGCGCTCTCCTTGCCGGCTAGCTTGGCGAGTGACTCGGTGATCTTCGATTGCTGCGCGATCAACTTCTCGAGCTTCTCCAGGAACGTATCGTGCTCGCGATCGAGCGCTGCCAGCTGCTTGTCCGCGGCGTTGTTGTCCGCCGCGATGCGGATGGCGAACTCCTGGGTCTGCGCCAGTTGCCCTTTGCGGTCCCGTGCCTCGACGCGATAGCGCACGTGCTCGCCCACCTTGAGCTGGAACGGGGCCAGGTCGAGCGACGCCACGACCGATTCGCTGCGCGACGGCTGGTCCAGGGTCTTGAGCGACGAGCCGACGAAGCCGCCGCTGTCCCCCTTTTGCACGGCGACGGAGATATCGGCGAGGCCGAAGTCATCGTAAGCACGCACGACGAGCGGGACCTTCTGCGGGGCACTCAGGACCAGGTCAGTGCCGGGCCGCTCGAGCACCACCTGGGGCGGGTTATCGGGGATCGCCGTGAGCCGGCTCTCCTTCATCTCCTTGCTGGCGTAGCCGAGCTCGTTTTTGAGCTCGACCCGGTAGAGCGCGTCTTGCGTGAGCGGCACGTGCCCGGACCAGGACGAAGTCACTGCGGCCGCGTGCGTGCCGCTGGAGGCGTCGGTTTCGTCCGGGTCGGCATCGGCATGCGACGGGGCGACCGGTTGCATGGGGTACGTGTCGGTGACGATGAACCCTCTTTCGGGCACCTCGGCGGGGTCCATCGCCCCGGCGCGGTTCCACTTGCACTGACCGCCGAAGACCATGAACGACATGCCGTGGATCTTCTTCCCCTCGAGTCCGACCTCTCGCGCCGGGACCTCCAGACGCAACCAGTCGCCCGCGGCGGGGACGTCGCCCATGCGGGCACGGGCGGGCGTTCCGGCGGCGCCTGCCTGGATCTTGTCGCCGCCCCAGAAGGCGCGGTGCTCCGCGTTCGATCCGTCGTGCCACTGGAGCATGATCTCTTCGGGCAGTTGCCCGGGGACCACCATCACATAGGTATAGAGGACATCGCCCGGCTGGATCTCGAAGCCGACCCGCGTACCGCTGAATCCGTGCCCATGGGCGTCCCCTGCGGGCGGGTCGGTGTGCGCCGCTCGAAACTTCAGCCCGAAGTCCCACTGCCAGTTCCCCTCGGGCCGTGCCCCCTCGGGGATCGACCGGTCAAACCACACCCGCTCCCGTCGTTCGGCGACCGCGCGCATCTGGGTAACCGGCGCCAGGATCTGGATGTCCCCGCGGGCCACGTTGCCGGCCGCGGCGACCACGACCTCGACATCACTGCCGACGGGACCCGCCGCGTCACCGACCTGCGGCGGCCCGATCCTGGGCTCGGGCAACTTCATATAGTCGGGGTAGCGCACGACCGTGTGCAGCCCGGCGATGACCGGCCGCTCGACCACGTCCAGCCGGTGGCGGCGCGACCAGGTGCGGCCCCCCACCACGCGGTACTCCATCGCACTCGCCAACTGGCTCATGGTGAATTCGAAACGGTCCGGCGCGGTCCGCGCCATCGGGTAGCGCATCCAGCGTTCGCCCGCCGAGCGGAACTCGAGCACCATCTCATCCGGGCTCCCCTTGTCGAGCACTGCGGCGAGCGTGACGTCCTCCCCCTTGAGCACCTTGGCATCGCCGGGCTGCGTGCGATAAACGACGCCCGATGCGGGGGGGATATCGGCCAGCGGCATGAAGATGCGTGCCAGGGTGGTCGGCAGCCGGTCGTGGAAAATCAGCATCTCGACGCTGAGCGCGACGAGCGCCAGTGCCGCGAACCACACCGCACGACGCAGACTCGGGTGGTCTACGACCGACTCGGGACGGAAGTCCCCCACCTGCTCGGCCGTCTCGGAGACCAGCCGCTCGAAGAACGCCGGCGACCGTTGACGCTCGTCCGCGTTGCGTGCCAGATCGATCGAAGTGATGAGCCGGTTGTGCATATTGGGGATGCGCTGCTCGATCCGTTGTGCGATCCGGTTATCACTGAGCCGGCGTACGAGCGGCCGCACGACGCCGGTGAAGAACGCGGCGAGCGCGGGGACGACGACGATGGCCAGAGCCGCCAGCCGCAGCGCGATCGGCAGGGGCACGAGCAGGTCGGCCAGCGTGGTCAGGACGATCGCGGCCAGGGCGAGACCGGCGGTAAGGAGGCCGCCGGTGAGGATCCACGCGGAACGGAGCACGCGGCGGGTGCGACGCACCAGCGCTTCGATCCGGATGACTTCCGTCGGAAGGCTAGGTGCAACGGCAGTCGCCATGGAATCTCTCCCGTGTTGAGCCTGTACTTAACTGTTCGCTCCCGTCATGCGGCCCACCCAGGTGCCCGGGTTGATGTTGCGGATTCGCTCGGCGACGGTCGGCTGGTCTTTGTCGCGGACGCCGCCCAGCGTGGACAGCATAAACTCGACGCCGATGATAACGAAGAGCAGGGCGATGAGCGGCCTCCAGACCTCGCGCTCCTGGCCGATGCCCCCTTGCACGTGCTGTGCCTCGGCGGAGGCATCGATGAGCTTGACGTTTTGGCCGGGCAGCCAGTCGCGCAGGTTCTCCTGGTTCACCATGGCGAAATTCGACTCATCGGGGGCCAGGTTGACGGCGAAGGCGGCGGCGGCGTGCCGCGGTTGCTCGCTACGTCCGCCGTTGATGTCGACCGTGTAGTACCCCTTCTCCTGCGTCTTGTCGAAGGCGCCGACCAGCCGGTCGTTGGAGCGCTCGAGCGGCACCGTGGTGGTGTGCCGTGCGGGGTCGACGACCTGCACCGTGACGGGTGCCCAGCGCCCGGCCACGGCAATCTCCGCCGTGCCGCTCGAGGGAACGACCGACGGCACCTCGACCTCGGCGCGGCGCATCACGTGGCTTGCCATGCGGAGCATCAGCGGAACGAACTCCGGTTTGAGCGGCAGGTTCGACCACTTGGCGGTCGCCGGAAAGGCGGTGAGCAGCACGTCGCCCTGCCCGTAGCGTGCCTCGATGATGGCCGGCTTGCCGCTGGTGAAGTGTGCGAGCGGCCAGGTCTGCGCGCGCTCCTCGGCGAGCTCGAGGGGGAAGCGCCGGAAGAACTGCGCGGTGGTCAGGTAACGCGCCTGGGGGTCGTCGAACA
>JBGPMX010000050.1:0-13390 GCA_041487215.1 Planctomycetia bacterium
CAAGCGAAGGATCTCGCTCGCCAGCCCCTCACCCCTATCGCGGTTACGTTCGCTGTCCGCGGCAGCCGTCCAACAAGAATGACGGACTACTCCAGGTACCCCAGTGCCTGGAGCCGCTCGGCAATGAGCGTCTCCTGGGTGCTGGTCATGGCCAGCTCCGGCAGTTCCGGGGCGGCGGCCTCGATCTCGCGCAGGCGTTGCCGGATCCCGCGTCCTTCGCGCCACCGCCCGCATCGCGCGGCAATCGGGCGCTCGGTGAGCGGGTCGCGCGCCAGCTCGAACCGAATCAGCAGAGGATGCTGCCAGAGTTCGCGGCTCCAGCGCAGGCGGCGGTACAGCGAGCGCCGCGTGTGCCGGCCGGCGCGCAAGGCCGCCGCGAATGCCGCCGCACCGTGCGCATCTTCGTAGCGGCCGAGCAGCCCGCGGTACAACCGCTTGACGTATTCCGGATCGTCTGCCTCGCCGAGCCGCTGGTCGTGCGCGCGGAGATCCTGCCCGCGCAGCACCCAGAGACGCTCGGCCGTCCGCATGCCGCGCTGGATGAGCAGCCAGTTCGTGCCGCCGAGCGGCCCGCGTTCGGGCCGCCCCGGATCTTCGTCCGTCTGGTACCGCCACGTCTCGGCGTACGCCGCTTCGAGGGGCACCCCGCCCCGCCAGCGCTCCCGGAGGTCGCGCCCCGTCACCGTTGCCGGCGTTGAGACGTGGCCCAACGCTTCGCGCACGCAGGTCGGGAAGACATCCATCAGGCTCACCAGCGCGTCGCAGTGCTCGCCACGCGGCCAGCCCGCGCCGGCTACTGCCAGCAACACGCGGAGCTTTCCCTCGGTCAGGTCCCCGCCGTGGTCAAAAACCTGACCGGGCACCGCGTCTTCGCCGTGGTCGGAAAAGACGATGACCAGCGAGTCCTCGAGGAAACAGGGGTCGCCCAGCAGGCGCGTGTACCGCCCCAGCCGTTCACGATCGAATCGGCTCAGGCCTGCCCAGTACATTGCCACGAGCTCGTCGAGCGCCTCGGGGCGTCCCGCGAGCGCGCGCTGGAAGCTCCAGAAAAGTTCGAGCACGGGCGCGCTCGGGTCGATCCCCGCGAGCCCGAGCGTGCGGGCGCGGCCCACGATGTACCGCCGGCACGTCTCGTCACTGCCGCCGTCCCCATAATCGCCCGGCACGAGGTACGGTTTGTGCGCGTCGAAGAGGTGCGCGAAGACGAAGACCGGCCGCGCCGGATCCTCCAGCGACGCCAGCAGTTCGTCGTCGCCGGACATCCGCCGCCCGAAGCCGCGCGTGAGCTCGAGCGGCTCGAAGAGCTCGGGCCGGTCGCTGAAGAACCAGGTATCGAAGCCGTGATCGCGAAACAGCTCGGCCAGCGTGCCGACGCTCGGGGCCAGCGCATTGCGGTAGAAGGCGCGGACGCCGTGCCGCGGCGGGATGGTTCCCGTGAAGACCGAGGCGTGGGCCGTGGTTGTGTAGGGCGCCGTGGTGTACGCGGTGCGAAACAGCGTGCCCTCGCGCAGGAACGTGTCGAGCCGCGGCATGGCGCGGGCTGCGGAGCCGTGGCGCTCTCGGAAGGCGCCGAGCGGCTGGGCGTCGATCGCGTCAAACCGCACGGCGTCGAGGCTCAGGAGCACCACACGTCGCAGCCGGGTCGTCATACGGCCTGCTCGGGATTCGAGAAAAGGGGGCGTACTATCGTGCTACCTCATAAGCCTGTCAACGCCAGATCGGGTACTCGGTCCGTTTGAGGAACGACCCCCCTTTTGTCCCCCCCTTCGCAAGGGGGGGAAGGGGGGGTATCAGCCCAACTGAGCCGCTACCCAGATAGGCTCGCATTGAGCCCCTTTTGTCGCGCCGCTATAATCCCGCCCCCCGTATCGCGGAGGGGCCACCCTTGGCTGATGACAAGATGCATAAGGTTTTTGTCCTCATTTTGTGACGCTGATACCCCCCTTGTCCCCCCTTAGCAAGGGGGGGCAGGGGGGGTATCAGTCTGCCCGGGTGCAAACGTTTCGTTCGGATTGGTCGTCAGCCCAGGGCACCCCATGTTGCGGCACGGATGCCATGAAGCTTGTCGTTGAGAGTACAGAGTTGGTGACGCCGGAGCGCGCGGGGGTATACACCGCGCGGCTCGGCATCGTGCTTGGCCTGCTCGAGCACCTTGCCCCCGAAGACGAACTGGTGCTGACGCACTGGCCGGTCGGGCGGCTGCCCGATCCGCTCGACGCCGCCCCCTCTATCCGGCGGCTGATCGGTCCCCGGCATCGCACGCCGTACTTCCCCCGGAACCTGGTGACCGCGCGCCGGTTCGGCGGGACGGTCCCCGTCCAGCTGATCAAGGTCGCTTGCAGCTGGCCTGAGGCGGTTTACCGGCGTGCGACGTATCGCCTGCACACCCACCTCTTCAGCCGGCGCGTGAATCGCGGCCGAGCGGCGGACGTCTTCTTGTCATCCGAGATGGATTACTATCGCTTCGCGGGAGCGACCACCGCGGCCTTCCTGCACGACGTGCTGCCGCTCGAGCATCCCGAGTGGTTCACGGCGGCGAACCGACGCAACTACATGCGCAAGCTGCGCCACCTGGTTCGCGACTGCGCCATCATCTTGACTAACTCCGAGCAGACGCGGCGCGACGCGATCCGCTGCCTGCCGCTGCCGCCGGACCGCTACTTCGTTACGCCGCTCGCCGCGCGGCCGCACTTCCACCCGGCCGACCCGAGCGAGACCTACGAGGATCTCGACCGGCGTTGGGGGCTCACAGGCCGGCGCGTGGTGCTGGCCGTCGGCACGCTCGAGCCGCGCAAGAACCTGGTCCGCCTCATGGAGGCCGTGGATCGGATTGCCGCCGATCCCCGCTCGAGCGACGTGTGCCTGGTCCTGGCCGGCGAAGTCGGTTGGAGCTGCGACGACGTGCTGGCGCGTGCGCGGCGCATGGAACCATCGCGACGGCTCGTCCGGACGGGGTTCGTGGACGACGCGACGCTGGCCCGGTTGTATCGCCGCGCGGATGTCTTCACGTGCGTGAGCCTGTACGAGGGATTCGGGCTGCCCGTTCTGGAGGCGATGCAATCGGGCGTCCCGGTGGTCTGTTCGAACGCCGGTGCGCTCCCCGAGGTCGTGGCCGACGCCGCCTGGCTGGTGGATCCGGTCTCCGTGTCCGCGATGGCAAGGGCCATCGGCACACTGCTCGAAGACCGGAGCATTTGGTACGAGTACCGGCGCCGCGGCGCCGCGCGCGCGCGCGCCTTCTCGTGGTCGTTCACGGGGCGACGCGTCTCGGACATCTTCCGATGGGCGGCCGGGCAGGGGCCGCGCCCCGACAACTCGGTCGCCGTGCTCGGCGCCGCGCCCTCCGGCGCCCGGCAACCGCTCGCCGCGTGAGCGGAAGAGCGCGTACGCTGCACTGCGGGGCTCCTTCCACTTGGTCAGGGCCCAATCTGAACGGTGGGCACGCTGCTGAGTGTTCGAAGGGCGTGCGAGTTGCCCAGTAGTCCGTCCCGGTTCGATGGATACGTTGTAAACGTGTCATCCTGAGCGGAGCGAGGTACGAGCGCAGCGAAGGATCTGGGCGGGACGGCAAGAGATTAGCCCAGGAGGAACGATGCCTCAATTCGAACGCGTCATGGTCATCGGGCTGGATTGCGCCGCGCCGCAGCTAGTTTTCGAGCAGTTTGCCGGGCAATTGCCCCACCTGGACCGGCTGCGCCGCCGGGGGCAGTGGGGACGGCTCGAAAGCGTCGTGCCGCCGATCACCGTGCCGGCCTGGGCCTGCATGATGTCCGGCCGAGATCCCGGACGGCTGGGCATCTACGGCTTCCGGAATCGCACGCGGCACGACTACAGCGGCTTCGCGATCGCCAACTCCCTGTCGGTGCAGGATCGCCAGGTCTGGGACTACCTGTCCGACACGGGCGCCAGGTCGGTCCTGATCGGCGTGCCGCCGAGCTTTCCGCCCCGCCCCGTGCACGGCTGGCGCGTGGGGTGCTTCCTCACGCCGTCCACCACCGGCCAGGAGGCGTGGACGCATCCTCGCGAGCTCGCCGAGGAACTACATCGCGCGACCGGCGGATACGAGGTCGACGTCATGAACTTTCGCACCGACGACAAGGACCGCCTGCTCGCCGACATCTTCCGCCTGAGTGACAAGCAGTTCGACGCGGCGCTCCACCTGGCGCGGACCAAAGACTGGCGCTACTTCATGATGGTGAACATCGCCGTCGACCGCATGCACCACGGGTTCTGGAGGTACTTCGACCGCCAGCACCGCAAGCACGAGCGGGGCAACCGTTATGAAGCGGCGATGCTCGAGTTCTACCGCCGGGTGGATGCCCGCATCGGCGAGCTGCTGGAGCTGGCCGATGATCAAACGGCGGTGCTGGTGGTCTCGGACCACGGCGCGAAGCGCATCGATGGCGGCGTCTGTATCAACGAGTGGCTGGTGCGCGAGGGGCTGCTCGCGGTGGACGCGATGCCGAAAACGCTGACGCCGCTGGCCAAGCTGCGCGTGGACTGGGCGCGCACGCGGGCCTGGAGCGAGGGGGGGTACTACGCGCGCGTCTTCATCAACAAGCAGGGGCGCGAGCCGATGGGCTGCGTGGCGGCGGCCGACTACGAGGCGTTCCGCGATGATCTGGCGCGGCGGATCGCGGCGATCCCGGACGACCAGGGGCGGCCGATGGGGACCCGTGTCTTCAAACCCGAGCAACTCTATCCGGAGATTCGGGGCGTCGCGCCGGACCTGCTGGTGCACTTCGGCGACCTGCACTGGCGCTCGATCGGCACGCTGGGCCACGGGTCCGTGCACACCCTGGAGAACGACACCGGGCCGGACGACGCCAACCACGCGCAGCACGGCATGTACATTCTGGCCGGGCGAGGCATCGAAGCCGCGCGCAGTGTCGACCGGCACCTGCTGGGTGTGGCCCCGACGATCCTCGACCTGTTCGGACTGCCCGTGCCCGCGGAGATGACCGGTCCGCCGCTGCTGGCACCAAGCGGACGCCGTGCTCGCCAAGCGGCGTAAAGCGAGTCATTCGCTTGCGCTTCAGGTCTCGATGCGGGCTCGGATTGGCCGCGGGGAAGAGGGATGTTCTTGTATCCGGTCTAAGACCGGATGTTCATCCCTTCGTCCCACGCTGCCGTCTGCTCCCTGATAGGAGCGCGGGGGCGAATCCGGCCCCCTCTCCCGCTCATGGATCCGTGGGAGAGGGACGGGGTGAGGGCGCCCTCACCGAGATCCTTCGCTGCTCGTTCCTCGCTGGCTCAGGATGACAGCGCCCCGCCCGCGACTGCCGACTGGCTGACTGCCGACTGTCCCCATTGATCCATGATCGCATGAGCGACGGGACCGGCTCAGAAGACGGACTTACTCGTTCAACGCTCAACGCTCAACGCTTTCGTCACACCTGGCTCTCGACGCTCGCCGAGAAGGCGTCGGCTCCCTGCGGCTCGATCTTGCCGCCGTCGCTGCTCAGATCAAGGTGGTCCACGCCGTCGGCGTACAGGGTATCGAATCCCTGGTCTCCGAAGATCTGGTCGAGGTCCGGGCCGCCGGCGATCGCGTCGTTGTCGTCCCCGCCGTGCAGGGTATCGGATCCCGCGCCGCCCGCGATCGAATCGTTGCCGCTCTGGCCATCGACGAAATCGCCGCCCGCGTTGCCGGCGATCAGGTCGTCGCCGGCCCCGCCGGTGATCGAGTCGTTGCCGTCGCCCCCCGCCAAGCGGTCGTTGCCGTCGCCGCCGATCAGGGTGTCGTTGCCGGCGCCGCCGTGCAGCGTATCGTCGCCGGCCCCGCCATTGATGGAATCGTTGCCGTCCTGCCCATCCACGAACTCGTTGCCCGCTCCGCCGCTGAAGGTGTCGTTGCCGACGCCGAGCTTCACGAAACCGGGCAGTGCGACGCTGTCGGCCACGCTTACATCATCGTTGCCGCGGCCCACGCGGATCAGGTAGTTCGTGATCGGCGTGCCGCCGAACACCGCATCGAACACCGCGTTCGTATACGCGGTTCCGTTCACGGTGACCTGCTTCGGGCCTTCCAGCTTGACCTTGTCCGCCTGGCCCGTGGCGCGCACCTGCAGCTGCCCGTTCAGCACGTTGACCACATCGGACAGCTTGAGGTCGTAATCGTTGCCGTTCGCCGTCGCGCCCTCGATGTGGACCAGGAACGCCTGCCCTTTGGTGGCACGCACGTCGGTGCGCTTGTTGGTCCCGTTGGAGCGGTCGGAGGCGAGCAGCTGGTTGCCCGTGGCATCGCGGATCTCGAGGAACAGGCTGCCGCCGCTCGCGGTCTTCTGCGTCAACTCGGCCGTGAAGACGCCGTCGCGCTTGGCGTGGTAGACGTACCAATCAGGGTCGGCCGACGACGAGGCCAGGCCGGTGAACGTGACCTGGCTGCCCTGGCCGAGGTCGCGCGCCGTCTGGGGCGTCTCGTTGCCGTCGAAGGGATCGGCCATGAACGTGCTCAGGTCATAAACGTTCCCCGTGCTCATCGCATCCGCCGACACCTTGAGGACCAGCACCTGGCCGGACGCCACGGTGACGTCCCCGAGGCTCACGCGCCGGTGCGCGGCGTCCAGCGTGCCCGCCTGGATGATCGTCGTGCCGGTGGCGCTGCGCAGCTCGAGCTTGAGCGATTCGGCGGCGTCCGTCGTGCCGTTGCGGTTCAGGTCGGCCAGCGCGATCGAGATCGCCATCTTGCCGTCGCGTGGCGCTGTGATCTTGAACCAGTCGTCGTCGCCGGGCCCGGCCGTGAGACCGGTCGCGCCCCCGGCCGCGGTCCTCCCGAGGTTCGTGGCCGAGGCGATCGTGTTGTTGCGGCCTGCCGGGTCGCCGGGTCGGCCGGCGAGCGGGCCGTCGAACACGTCATTGCTGCGCATCTCGAGCGTGTACGCGTTCGTGGCCGGTCCGCACTGCGTGGGATCCACCGCGGCGCCGCCGCAGACTTCCACGAACAGCCGTTCGGTGTTCGAGACGGACACGCCGGGGATGCGCAGCAGGAACGGGTTGGCCGGATCCATCGTGCCGGCGGCCTTCTGGACCGTCCCCGTGCTGTCCCAGACGAACACGCTGAGCTGCTCGGTCGTGTCCAGCGCGCCGTTGCCATTGGCGTCGACGAGCGTGACCAGCACCTCGAGCGTGCCGTCCAGGGACAACGGCAGCAGCTTGAACCAATCCTGATCGCCGGCCGTGATCGTCAGGTTGGAGTGGGTCGTATCCAGCACCTTATTCAGGTTCACTGCCTGGGCGGGCGTGTTGTTCGACTTGCCGTCGGAGTCGTTGTCGTCGGCCAGTATCACGGACAGCTCATAGCTGTTGGTCGCCCCGCCCACTCCTTGCACCTGGATGAACAGTTGATCGCCGGCGAGCACGTTCAGGGTGGCGTCGGCGCTCGCGTCGTTCGCGCCGAGCGCGCTGGTCGCAATGGCCAGGCCGCCCACGCTGTAAACCGTAAAGGATAGATCGCCGGCCCCGGCGGGGAACAACGCGGACACGGTCGCCGTGCCGGTCGCGGCCGCCGTCCACCGGAACCAGTCCCTGTCGCCGGCCGTGATCGTGAGCCCCGGCTGCCGGGTCTCGACGGTCCGGCCAAGATTGGTGGCGTCGCCCGACGAGTCGTTCGGATTGCCGCCGATGAGGAAGCTGGGGGCCAGGGCGGTTACGGTGCCGTTTCCGGTGTCGCCCGGCGCCACCGAGGCGCTCACCAGAGCGCGGGCGGCCTGGGCGCCCGGCGAGCCGTCGGAGGTGATGAGCGTCCGGATCTGCGCCGCCGTCGTGGTGATCCCCCGCGTGGCGTTCGTGGCCAGGTTCACGACAATCGCGCTGCCCGTCACGCCCACACTAAGCGGGCGGTTGGCGGCTGCCGGATCGCGGTACTCGACCGAGATCCCATTGCCGGCCGCGCCCTGGTTCACTGCGGTGAACACCAGGTCGTTATTAACGCCCGCAAGGGCTGTCGTGAGGTGTGCGAGCGGCAGGTCGAAGCGGTCTTTCTGGAGGAGCTTCAGGTCGTACCGGTTGGAAGCGGTCGCGGCCGCGCTGATCCGCACCAGGAAATCTCGCGCCAGCGGCTGACCCTGGGCGTCCACGCCGACCAAACCGCCCGGCGGCACGAAGTCATCCATCCGGACCTGGAACGCGGCGGCATCGATCTGGACCGTCGCGGGGAGCACGGCCCCGGTTGCGCCGTCGAGCAGCTCCAATGTCAGCTTTTCGTCGTCGTCGAGCAGGCCGTTGCCGTTGGCATCGGCGAGCTGCACCACCACGGTAACGGCGCCACCCTGCGCTACGCCCGCAAAGTGGAAGAGATCGATATCGTTCGCCAGCGCCGGGTCGTGCGAGCCGGCGATCGTCAGGCCGGTGAGCTCGACGTAGGGCAGACCGGCCAGGTCGGTGGCGCGGTCGCTGGTGTCGTTGCGGCCGTCCGGATCACTGGCGCCGACTGCGGGCGGCGGACCACCCACACCGTCCCCCGGCGCGTCGTCGAACCGGTCCTCCTGCGATAGCTCCAGCCCGTACTGGTTCGAGGCCGCGCTGGGACCGCCCGAAATTCGCACGAACCGCGTCTGACCGAGTGCGATGGCGACGTCGTCGGCGACCAGCTGCAGGCCTACGGGCACAGCCGTGGCAAGCACGTTGCCGGACCCGTCCAGCACTTCGAGCGATGGGGTCTCGTCCGGGTCCAGCACGCCGTTGCCGTTGCGATCGGACAGGGTGATCTCTGCTCGCAGCGTCCCGGCCACTGCGCCATGGATGGCGAACCAGTCCTCGTCTCCGGTGGTCAGCGTCAGGTTCGGCTCGGCCACGTGCACGCGGGCGCCGAAATCGACAGCCGCGCCCTGCGTGTCGTTGCGGTTGCCCGTTACCGGGTTGGGATCGAACCGGTCGTTGACGGACACCTGGAGATCGTAGCCGTTCGCCGCCCCGGCCGGTCCGCCCCAGACATGGACCAGGAACTTCTGGTCCGTTGTGGCGGGCTGTTCTTGCACCCGGATAACGAACCCGCCCGCCTGGGTGGCGACGCCGTCCGCGAGCATCACCGTGCCCGCGCCGTTCCAGAGTTCGACGCGGAGCGTCTCGTTGGCGTCCCGTTGCCCGTTTCCGTTGAGATCGAACACGCGGATGGCCGCGCCGAAGTTCCCCTCGGCGGCCGTGGTTACCGAGAACCAGTCGTTGTCCCCGCCGGTCACGGTCAGGCCCGCATCGGTGCGATCGACCAGGTTCCCCAGGTCCTTTGCCGTCGCCGGCTGGTCGTTGCGCGCCGTGGGGGCGAGGCCGGGGTCGAACGTGTCGTCGTTCGCGATCGTCAGGCTGTACTGATTGGCCGCCTGGGCGGACCCCGCCACGCGAACCTGGAAGACTGCGTTGCCGGCGGCCGGGAAGGAATCGATGTGCACGCGGAAGTTGGCGGCATCGAGCACGCCGATGGCCAGCGTGCCGGTGCCGCTGCCGTCGAGCAGTGTGAGGCCGAGGATCTCGTTGGTATTCAGCTGGCCGTCACCGTTCAGATCGGTCAGGCGGATCGATACGCTGACGCTGCCTGCATCGGCGACCGTCGTGAACGAGAAACGATCCTCGTCACCATGCGGGACGTTGAGGCCGTCGAGCGACGCCTGCACGACGTTCCCGAGCGGCGTCGCCGTGCCCGGCGTGTTGTTGCTGCCGCCGCCCGAATCGAACACGTCGTTGGTGGTGATCGAGAGGTTGTAGGCGTTGACGGCAGCGGCCGCCGCGCCGCGGATGCGCACCAGGAACGAGCGGCCCTCGGGGGCGGGGAAGCCGTTGATCGACAGGCTAAGGCCGCTGGGTGGACCGGCCACGAAGAGCGGCGTGGTCGTGTTCGAGGGGTCGAACACCGCCAGCTCGAGCAACTCGGGATTGGCCCCGCTCGCGTCGAGCACGCCGTTGCCGTTCGGATCGCGCAGATCGATGCGCACGGTCGCCGTGCCGCTCAAGCCCGCCCGGCCGCTGAACCGGAACCAATCGGCGTCGTCCCGCGGGATGGTCAGGTTGGTCTGCGTGGCGTCCACGATCGCGCCCAGGTCCACGGCGGAGGTCGCCACGTCGTTGCGACGCCCCACCGCGTTGGGATCGTGCCGGTCGTCGTTGCGAATCGCCAGCTCGTACTGGTTCACCGCCTGGCTCGCGCCGGCCGAGACGAGCAGCAGGAATTGCTGGTTGGCGGCCGCGGGGAACTGGTCGATGTGAACCAGGAAATTGGCGGGATCCACCGTGCCGGTCGCCAGCAGCGCCGTGCCGCTCGCGTCGTACAGGTCGAGGGTCAGCGTCTCCTCGGGGTCGAGCGTCGCGTCGCCCGCCTTGTCCGAGAGCCTGAGCGAAATCGACACATTGCCCGCGTCCGCGACGGAGCTAAAGCGGTACCAGTCCCGATCCCCGGTGCCGCCGGGGAGCGCGGTGATGCTCAAGTTCGACTCGGTGCGGTGCACCACTGGACCGAGATCGGTCGCCTGCGCCGGCGTGTCGTTGCGGCCCGCGGGATCGCCGCTGCCGCCCGAAGCGGGCTGGTCGAAGCGGTCGTTGTCGAGATCGTTTGTGACCAGCAACTCGTAGGCGTCGATGGCCGCGCTGGTCGGCTGGAAGACGCGCACGAAACGGACGGTCTGCGCCGGGTCGCCGGGAGTGGCCGGCCCGATCGCGCAAAGCTCGGTCGCGTTGCCGCAGCCGCCGGCCGTACCGGTGGCCAGCACGACGCCAGCGGCGTTCAGCAGCTCGAGCCCGAGGAGCTCGTTGGCGTCGAGAGCACCGTTGCCGTTCAGGTCCGTGGGCCGGACGCGCACCTCGACCGAGCTCGTGGTACCGCCAGGCGTCAGGCTGTACCAGTCGGCATCCCCGAGCGTGATCGTTCGGTCCGGGCGCCGCACGCGCGCCACCAAGCCGAGCGGCGTGGCGCTCGCCGCACCGTCGTTCTGCGTGCCGCCCGGCGTGTCCTCGCGGTCGTCGTTGAAGACCTCCATGTCGTACTCGACGCCGTTCGTTGCGGAGAGCTTCAGGTAGCGGATGTCGCCGCGGCTGGCCGCCGCGACAATACTGAAGTTCGAGCCCGAAACGCTGTTCAGCACCGTGCCCGACCCGTCGAGTATCTCGGCGGTCAGCGTGCCGCCCGGCGTGTTCGACACCAGGTGCACGCGGTACGAGCCATTCTGCGCGCTCGCCTGCAGCCGGTACCAGTCCACGTCGATCGGGTCGAGCGTGAGGTTCGACTCGGCCCGGTAGACCGCCGTACCCAGGTCCGTTGCGCTCGGCAGCGTGTCGTTGCGGTTGCCCCCCGGCGTGTCGAAGCGATCGATGTCCTCGAGGATCACGCGGTACGCCTGGCTGCTGCTGCTCGACACGTGCAACAGGATAACGTCGCCGCGGTTGAACGGCTGCCGGGACAGCTGCACCGTCGTGCCCGACGGCGCGGAGACGAGCGGCGTGCCGCTCGCATCGGTGAGCTGGGCGTCGATCGGCAGGCCGCTCTGCGACTGCACCGTCAGCCGGATGGACGATGTTGCCGACGCCTGGCCGGTGATGCGATACCAGTCCTGGTCTCCGCCGGTCAGGGTGAAGTCCGAGCTGTCCAGGTAGACGACGCCGGAGAGATCGGTCGCGGTCGCCGGCGTTTCGTTGGTCCGGCCGGTCGGCTGATCGAAGCGGTCGTGATTGACCACGCTCAGCGTGTAGAGCGCGTCGGCCGGCGTTCCCAGCGTGGCGGCCGATACGCGGACGTAAATCGTCTGGCCCTTGTCGATCAGGGAGTGGACCGTCGGATTCAGTCCGGACGCCGAGGCGCCCGCCAGCGGGTTGCCCGCCGCGTCGAGCAGCTCGAGCCGAATTGCTCCGCCCACGCCGGGCGCGACGGTGGCCGTGGCCTGCACACTGCCTGCCTCCGCCGTGGTCACGAATTGGTACAGGTCCACGTCGTCGCCGGGCAGGGTGACGAGCGGCAGGCTGGCGTCGATCAGGCTGCCGAGGTTGGTCGCGTCGGCCACGCGGTCATTGTGCGCACCGCCGGCGCTCGAGGGATCGAATCGGTCGTGGTTCGATATCTCCATGCTGTATCGGTTCGCGCCGCGTGTGCCCGACGCGGCGGCGGTGCCCAGCACTCGGACCAGGTACAGGCCGCTCTGGACGGCGGGAACGTCGAGGATCCGCGCGGTGAAATCGCTGCCCACCGTTGCCCGTGCCAGCGGCGTCGCCGGGTTGCTCGCGTTGTATAGCTCGACGTCGAGCGATTCGCTGGGGTCGAGAATGCCCGAGCTGTTTGCGTCGTCGACCGTGAGACGCACGTCCACCCAGCCTGCCTGGGCCACGGTGGAGAACTGATACCAGTCCTGGTCGTCGCCGGCGATGGACAGGTCGGCGATGGCGCGACGCACGATGGGGCCCAGCTTGTTCGCCTGGCCGGGCGTGTTATCACCGGCAGTGCGCGGGCTAAACGCCAGGCCGGCGATCCCCGCGAACCCGGTGGCGTGCTCCTGGACGCCGCCGCCCGTGGCAACGTCGAACGTGACCAGCGCGCCGGGCGAACCGGGCGCCGCCGTGGTCTCGTTGTTCCCCAGGCCGCCGAACAGAGTCGCTCCGTCCGGGGTGAACCGCATGGCCGCCGGGTCGCTGAACCCCGTAGGCCCGAGCGCACGCACCACCTGACCGGTCGCCGGATTCAGCTCGTAGAGCACGCCGCCGCTCTCCGCGGCGAACAACTGCCCGTTCGGGGCGAACGCCAGGGCGCCCAAGGTGCCGAGCCCGGTCGAGCCGACCACGGTGGCGCGGCCGGTGGACCGGTCGATCGTCACCAGCGATGCCGTGCCGCTCGCGTTTACGCTGGCGGCGAAAAGCGTGCGCGTGGCGGGATCGATCGCCAGGCCGGTGTACGAGGCCCCCGCCAGACCACTCGCGCCCACCAGTGTGGCGGTGCCCGCCCGCACGGTCAGGTTGCCGTTCACGTCCGTGTCGAACGTTACAGCGATCGCCACCAGGTTGCCGGTCGTCGTAACGCCGTAGATCACCTGGTTGTCCGCGTTGGCCGGATCCGTGAAGAACGCGATGTCGCTGATCGGGCCGAACGAGCTGGTGAGGCGGCAAGACGGGTCCGACGGGCAGACCAGCGGCTGGCGCACGCCGTTCGAATCCAGGATGACCAGCGTGTCTGCTGTGTCGTTTCCGACCGGCGTTCCGGCGGCCGGATCATCCACCGCGGCGAAGAGCTTCGGCGCGATTACACGGCTGTCGTTCGCGTCGTTGTTCGTAATGGCGAGCGCGTACTGGTTGGAGGCAACGCCGTCCGGGCTCTTGATCCGGAGCAGGTAGCTCTCTCCCTCCTGCACCAAGAAGTCGCTGAACCGCAGCGAGAAGCCATCCTGGGTCAGGCTGCCGGCGAGCGGCGTGGTGCTGCCGACCC